>JAKORR010000178.1 GCA_029777735.1 Armatimonadota bacterium
GCCTGTCAGAGCAAAGGGTGGCCTTCAAGGAAGCTGAAGGCCAGCTTGCTAACCTCTGCAGCAGCCTGGAGGCCGCGGAGCAAGCCATAAAGGACATGAGCTCTGACCTGGCACTTCTGGAGAGCCGAGCGGCCAAGGCCGCCGAGCGGCGCAGCCTCGCCCTGGAAACTGCCGAGGGTCTTCGTGCCGAGCTTGAGACTCTCGAACGAGAGCCACTGACCGGAGCGTCGCAGGACGTGGGCAAGCAACTGGCAGCCGCGCACGAGGAAGCAGTGGCCGCCCAGATCCGAGTGGCCCAGCTCGAACAGCGCCTGGAGGCCAGCCGGCAGGAGCACCAGCGTAATGCCTCCCTTATGACCACCGTGGCTAAACAGCTCGAGAGCGCCCAGGGGCGCACCAGTGAGCTGACGGCGCGACTGGCCGAGGTAGAGGAAACGCTCGGCAGTCTGCCGGAGGTCGAGCCGCTGGAACAGCGACTGGCAGCCGCACGAGCCGCAGCCGACAGAGAACGCGAGCGTGCCAGAGCTCTTGCCCAGCGGCAGGCGGATCTGGAAGAAAGTCTAGCCCGCAGCCGCGCCAGCATCGACCGCGCCGGCAATGCCCTGCACCAGGCAGAGCTGTCTCTGGCCCGTGAGGAAGCCCACCTGGCCGACCTTGCCCAGCGTCTACAGGACCAGTTTTCTGTTTCTCCAGACATCGCTTCCGAGGGTCTAGACGAAAGCTTCAACCGTACGGCAGCTCAGAGTGAGGCTGAAAAGATCAAGGCCCAGATGCGCGAGCTTGGACCAGTCAACTTGGGCGCGCCCGACGAGCTGGAGCGCGTCCGTGCCCGCCACGAGTACCTACAATCGCAGATGGAAGACGTTACCAAGGCCCGGGACGAGATCCTCGGGCTTATCGCTGAGCTGGACCAGGTAGCCAAGGAGGAATTCCTTCGCGCCTTCGACCAGGTGGGCGAGGCCTTTAGTCGCACCTTCAGCTGGCTGTTTAACGGCGGTGAGACCAAGCTGGAGTTGACGAATTCTGAAGAGCCGCTAGAGGGAGGCGTTGATATTATTGTACGGCCGCCCGGTAAGCGCCTCCAGAACATGATGCTCCTGTCCGGCGGCGAGAAGGCCCTGACCGCCATGGCTTTCATCTTCGCGCTGCTTGAGGTACGGCCTAGTCCCTTCTGCGTGCTCGACGAGATCGACGCGGCCCTCGATGCCTCCAGTACAGACCGATTCATCGAACTGCTGCAGGACTTTGCCAAGCGTTCCCAGTTCATCGTCGTCACCCACAACCCGCAGACTGTCACCGCAGCGACCCAACTGTACGGCGTGACCATGCAGACGCCTGGCGTGTCGATGGTGCTGCGGGTGGAGCTGGAACAGGCTCAGGATATGGCCCGTGAGGGTCGCCTCCGCCCACAATTGCGCGTCGCTCCCGCAACTTAAGCCGCGAAGCGCCTCAATGCTCTTTGCTTGTGCTTCATTCCTGCCGCGAGTCTTCTGTGGTCGCCGCCCGGCCCCAATCCTGCAACATGGGGAATCCGTCTCTGCCAAACTATGAGAATCAGCTGGGATGCCAGTGGGGCACTTCTCCCTAAGTGTTTACTCAAATCCCGCGACAGTATATGTGAAAGATGTGCGGCGTCTTTATCTGAGTGTCGTCTTCTCCCCCCAAGTCGCTGCCTCCATCGACAAGCCGCGGGTTTGTCCTTGCTCGGGCTACCATTCCAGCAAGGCTTGCTTCGTGATCGGTTGGATGAAGGTGAAGTCAAAGCTGGTTGGCCTCTTGGCGAGGGCGAACTGGGCCTCTGGGTGGCGCAGGTCGCGTCCAGGAGGCATGGACTCAAGCTTCGTGACCTCCCAAAAGAGGACCCTGCCGCCCGGCCGCGGCAGAGCGTGCTCGATGTTGCCGGCGCCGTCGCTTGAGGTTGGACAAATCGAGCTTTGCGTGGATACCCATCGTGGATAGCATGTGTCTCAGGTGGCTGGAGTGGTATCTCCCTGAACGGCCACTAGGGTGGGGACGGAGCCCCTTGCAGCAAGCCGGCGGCGAGTAGTGCACCCTTATAGGTCTCTGGGGAGGTGAGGCTGGCCCGAGGCGTGAGCAGGTCTGGTGGATCCATCGTGGGGCAGTCTGACGGATCAACTGTTGTTGAGGAAATCGGCGGTGTCCCGGGCGATCAACAATTCCTCATCGGTTGGAATAACAAAGACGCGGGTGCGGGCGTCAGTGGCACTGATGTCGGTGATCTGCCCGCGGATGCTGGGGTCAGCATTCCTCGCTTGGTCTATCTTTATGCCCAAGAATTCAAGTCCGTCGATTGAGCGCTGGCGCACTTCGGGGTCATTCTCGCCAATGCCGGCGGTGAAAACAACAGCGTGCAAACCGCCCATCACGGCGGCATAGGCGCCAATGTACTTGCGAACCCGGTAGCAGAACAGACTAATCGCGATCTTGGCCCGTTCGTTGCCCTTTGCTGCGGCCGCGTGTACGTCGCGCATGTCGCTGCTGACGCCCGACACCCCCAGCAAACCCGACTGCTTGTTCATGAGCGTGTCGACCTCCCTGGTGTCCAGGCCGAGCCGATCCATGAGGAAGGGCACAAGGGCCGGGTCCAGGTCTCCACATCGGGTGCCCATGAGCAGGCCCTCCAGCGGGGTGAAGCCTAGCGTGGTGTCGATGCTCTTGCCGCCCTTGACTGCTGCCATGCTGCAGCCGTTGCCAAGGTGACAGGTGACAATGCACTGCTCTTCCACGGGGACTCCACGCTCGGCCAGAAGACCAGTCGCGACCTCGCAGACATAGCGATGGGAAGTGCCGTGGAAGCCGTACCGTCGCACGCCCAACTCCTGGTAAAGCTCGTAGGGTAGACCGTAGAGGTAGGCATGCTTGGGCATAGTCTGATGGAAGGCCGTGTCGAACACAGCGACGTGGGGTGTGTCCGGGATTAGCTCTTGACAGGCGCGAATGCCGAGGAGATTCGCAGGGTTGTGCAGTGGCGCCAGCTCGCAGAACTGCTCAATGGCTTCGATGACCTCAGGGGTGATAAGCACCGACGCCGCGAACTTCTCGCCTCCGTGCACCACACGGTGCCCAACAGCCTTGATGTCCTTGAGGTCATTGATGACCCCATGTTCCGGGTCAGCGAGGGCCTTGAGGACCAAGGACACAGCCACCCGGTGGTCGGGCATCGAGACAGCCATTTCGATCTTCTCGTTGCCGCGGCGGCGATAGTTGAGGACCGCATTGTTGCCACCAGCAATTCCTACACGCTCGGCCAGCCCATCTGCTAAAGAGACTCCATTTTTCATGTCGAAAAGTTCGTATTTCAGAGAGGAACTGCCGCAATTGATTACGAGTACTAGCAACTTCCATTCTCCTTCGGGCCGTGCGATAGCGTCTATCAGTCTTGCTGATCTTCCGCCGACAGACGCTCGGCGTTAGTGAATTCCGCCGGTCCCCCTCCAAGCGACCGCTTGGCTCGGTCAAGCGTGGCAAGCACTCTGCGGACGTGTCCTTCGAGACGCTCCACGACCCCTCTTGACCACGTTTCGGCCTCGGCGCGAATCGCCTCAGCCTCGGTACGGGCCGCTTTGACAATCTGGTCGGCCTTCTCCTCGGCCTGGCGGACTAATTCGTCATTGCTCACGATTATCTGTGCCTGCTCGCGTGCCGATTGGATGATTCTTTCCCGCTGTTCCTCAGCCTGCTGGATTATCTGCTCGCGCTGGCGCGCGATCGTGATTGCCTCACTCATCTCCTGGGGCAGGTGCTGACGGAGTTTGGCGGTGAGGTTTAGCAGCTCCGCGTGGTCAATCACGGTACGGCCCCACAGCCAGGGGACAAGGCGGCAGTACCACCGTTGGCCTTGATCTCCTAGGTCCTCTATTTCCTCGATTATGTCATCAATTGGATGACGTGGCTCACCCAGTTCGCTATGGTCCGCGTTGTACATATCGCTCACCGCTAATCCCTCCCAAGCTGTAATCGCGCCACTAGTTGCGGCAAGACCGTCGCGGGCACGTACGCCGACACGTCGCCCCCCAGCGAGCACACTTCCTTGATCAACCCCGAAGACAGGAAGGCATAGCGAGCGTCTGTAACCATGATCACTGTGTCCAGGCCGGGAGAAAGGCTGCGGTTCATCATCGCCATCTGCATCTCATACTCGAAGTCCGTAACGGCTCGTATCCCCTTGACCAGACACGCGACACCCGCGCGCAGGGCGAAGTCAACCGTCAGGCCGCTGTAGGGCTCTACGCACACGTTGGGGAGGTGTCGGCAAGCTTCGCGGGCCATCTCGACCCGCTCCTCGATCGAGAACAGCGGATTTTTGCGATTATCGGTGGCGACAGCAATGATGATCTCATCGAACACCGCTGCCGCCCGCTCAGCTATGTCCAGATGGCCGTTGGTAAAGGGGTCGAAAGTCCCAGGGTACATTGCCCGTCTTGGGGGCTTCTCCGACATGTTTTCGGTTACGCCTCCCACCGGCTCAAGTAGGTCTCTCCTATCTTGCGCCGCCAAGTAGGTACTGGGAGCGCGGAGTGCGCCTCCCTGGCACTATGCTCAACCACCACAATAGTACCTGCAGGCAGTTCCGCCGTAATCAACTGGCTGATAACCTTACCTGCCAGCTTGTACGCATAGGGCGGATCGGCGAACACAATTCCCGCTTCCCCGCGCAGCCAGGACACCACCCGCCCAAGGACCTTGGCCACGTCTTGATGCCATACCTCGCCGCAATCCGCAAGGCCCGTCTTCGCCAGGTTTTCTCTAATAACCTTCACACAGGCTGCTCTCTGCTCAACGAACAGGCAGCAGGAAGCGCCACGGCTCAGGGCCTCGATGCCCATAGCGCCACTGCCCGCGTACAGATCGACGAAGGGGCGATCAGTCACACGATCGGCCAGCGAGCTAAAGAACACCTCGCGCACACGCTCAGTCGTCGGCCGTACCCCCGATGGGGGACCGATCAACGGCACAGACCCTGCTTCGCCCGCGATCACACGCATTCGCCTTCTCACAACGCCCAGCGCCCCTTTTCGAGCGCGGCCAACGCCTCTACCTCTTCCCTCAGCCCCGCGTGCTCCGGCGAAGCCAGGTATCTGTCCCGATTCAGTATATCACGGGCCTGCCGCTGTGCCTCCACCAGTAGCTCGGGGTAGGCCAGCACATCTCCCACCACCCAGTCGCCTATCCCGTGCTGCCGCAGACCGGCCAGCTCACCGGCTCCTCGCAGCCGCAAGTCCGCCTCCGCGATCCGGAATCCATCGGTGTGTGTCGTCACCACGCGCAGCCTCTCACGCGCCAACCCGGAAGCCGAGCCGGCTATCAACATGCAAAGGGGCTGGTGACGACTCCGCGCCACCCGCCCCCTTAGCTGGTGAATCTGCGCCAATCCGAATCGTTCGGCACTCTCAACCAATATCACCGAAGCCTTGGGCACGTCAAGGCCCACTTCGATGACTGTAGTGCTCACAAGCACATCGAGGGCGCCCTCATAGAAGGCCTGCATCACTTCCTGTCGCTGGGCCGTGGGCAGACGTCCGTGCACCAAGCCCAGCCTCAGCCCCGACAACGGGCCGGTGCGCAGGGCCTCGTATTGCTCCTCGGCAGCCTTTGCCTCCAGGGTCTCAGAGGGCTCGATGAGGGGGCAGACCACGAACCCTTGCTGTCCTGCCTCAAGCCGCTCGCGCAGGAGCCAATAGGCCTCCTCGCGCCTCTCGGGCGCCACCAGCCTCGTCTCGACCGGCTTACGTCCCGGCGGGAGCTCGTCCAGCACCGATATGTCGAAGTCCGCGTATAGAGCTAAAGCCAGCGTTCTGGGGATGGGTGTAGCCGACAGGGCGATGAAGTTGGGTTGATAGCCCTTGGCCACGAGTGACGCCCGCTGGGTGACGCCAAAACGGTGCTGTTCATCTACCACGACAACGGCTAGGTCACGAAATTCTACAGTCTCTTGTATGAGGGCGTGCGTACCGACGTAGATGGCCACCTCACCGGACCGTGCTGCTTCCCGGACCTCCTCTTTGGCCGACGCGGCCAAGCTGCCTGTGAGCAGATACACTGGAAGGCTCGTGGTCCTGGTTGCCTCCTCTGCCGTTCCCAGCAGTTGCGCGAGCCGGAGTGCTTGCTGCTCAGCGAGAATCTCGGTAGGAGCCATTAGTGCCGCCTGACGCCCAACCTGCATCGCCGCCAGCAGTGCGGAAGCCGCCACAATCGTCTTACCCGATCCCACGTCGCCATGAACCAGACGGTAGGCAGGCCGCTCGTCCTCCAGATCCTCGGCAATCTCGCCGATCACCCGTGCCTGCGCGGCTGTGAGCTTGAATCCTGCCAGTTGCTCCATACGCTCGACCAGGCCGGACGCGGGGATCGCACCTGTGCCGTGGGCTGCGCGGACGCCAGCACGCTGTTGCAGCAGCCTCACCTGCAATACCAGGAGCTGCTCGAAGACGAGACTGCGACGTCCAAGTTCCGCCTCTTCAAGCGAGGTTGGCCTGTGGACCGCGCGCAAGCTCTCCGGGCGAGACAGGAGCGTCACCGCCTTAGCGTTGGCCGGCGGTGCAACGGGGCGAATCTGGTCCCAGCACGCCTCAAGTGCCGCAGCCACAGCCTCCCGCACCACCTTGCCTGGCACGCCTTCAGGCGAGCGATACTCTGCCAATAGGCCTGGTGCTTTTGCCTGATCCACAACCTCCTGCTCGCCAGTGGCTTGCGCCCGAAGGTGTCCCAGGGTCCGGCTCACTACAAAGAGCAGATGACCGCCGACGGCCCGCGGTCGGCCAAGCACAATCAGCTCATCGCCGACGGAGAGCTGCTCGGCACGATAGGGTTGGTTGAACCACTGGAGGACAATGCGGCCCGTGTCGTCCTTGGCAGGTGCCTCGACACGATTGGCGCGCCGCCCAGGGAAGAGACGCGGTTCGCGGACCACGCGCACTCGGAGCACCGCCTGCTCGCCGTCGGACAAATCGGCGATGGCCTTGGCCGCGCTCGCGTCGGTGTACCGAGCAGGCAGCGTCAACAACAGGTCCCGGATGCTGAACAGGCCAAGCGTGGAAAACTCGTAAGCACGCTGGGGACCGATCCCGGGCAACCGGCTGAGAGGGCCGTCTAGCGCAGGTGGCCCTGATCCAGCGACCAGGGTCTGGAGCTCCAACGCACAGGCCTGAAGCACCCGAGCCCGTTGTTTGACGGACAAGTCGGGGTAGTCCGCGAGTGCCGCACACAGGGCGCTAAGACGGCGACGCGTGAGCCAACTGCGCGCCTGCGCCGCCGCAGGTTGCAGCCATTCCAGTAGCAAGCGCGCGGTGCCACCCGTTACGGCCCGGTTGTCGTAGCCTCGTTTCGCTTCAAGCCGTAGCATCTGGCCGAGAGTATTCGGCCCAGCCCGGCGAGCCCTTGTGGTTCTGGCGGTTCGGCGCCTCATGGCATGACCGCAAGAGAGTATCCCAACAGGCGTAGCGTGAGGCAAGCGGCCAGGCAATGACTGGAGAAGATCTAGGCGAGGGCTGTGCAACACCAACCCTGTCGCCGTTGCCTCCCCTTGCGGCCACGGCCGTTAGTCACAGAATTCTGTTATAGCCGTGGTTATAAGCTAGAACGCTCGGGGAGGGACGAATCTGCGCCATCTACTGCACCGCAGGGGCGACCTGTGCCTTCGTTACTCGCAAGGTCTTCTCGATGAGGGTGTGCCGCTGCTGCGCGTCAACGGCTTCGAGCTTAAGTTTCAGCTTCGGCCCAGACGGCGCGGGAAGAAGTACGCGGAACTTGCCACGAGGCCCAGGCTTGATGGCCTGTCCGTTGACGGTGACAGTGGCGCCCAACTCAGCAACACCCGTCACGACGATTTGGCCCTTCTCAACTGGCGCCTCGTCTTCCTGAGGGCTTAGTAGCGCCAAATAGGGACCGAAAAGATCCTGCTGCTGCTTCCAGGCTTCGAGCTGTTCCTTGTCCATGTTGGCGAGCTCAATGGCAGCCTCGGCAGACCGGTTGACCGTATGGGTTGGATTACTCTTAGAAGGGCTGGCGAGGACCTTCACAGCACAGTTCTTGTCGACTATTACATGCCTCGCGCCCGCTCGAACGACTACCTGCCCTTCAAGAACATCCACGGCCGTGTGTCCCAACTTGTCTACGGTCACGCCAAAAACCGTGCCACGGACACCTGCAGTAACCGTTGGCGTCGCGATCTCGAACTTAGACCGAGGATTGAGAGCCTTCATGACGCGTACCCATACGCGCCCTACATCTAGCTGGAATAGACTGGTAGTTGTCTTCGTTGCGGAGTTCAACTGACACTTGAGGACCTTCAGCGTACTCCTGGGGCCTATCCTAATCCTGGTCCCGTCAACCCAGTTGAGCGTGACTGATCCCTCACCCGTCTGCAACACATCGCCCGACTTCACATAACGAGTTTGGTTCAGAGGGTAGCAGCCGTACTCGCCCGCCGGCGTCAGTTTGACATCTCCCTGGAGGTCGCCGACAGCCGCAATGTGCTGCAGCACCACAAGGGACTGCAGCATAACTCCTGCTACAACCATAAGCGCCACAAAACTGGCGACTATCGCGAAGGTTGCCTTTCCCATGGGCTGAACTCACTGATAGAATAGCCCTTGTCGGGACTAAGCTGCCACACTAGAGATACCCGTGGGTCTGTGTTAGTAAACTGCCGTCTCGGCCCTATTGCTCCATGCAGACGTCGCGCCCCACCAGAGAATTCTGGTACGCCACAGCTGCCGGGGTGGTAATCGCCTTGGTATGCTACCTCGTGCCGGTAGTCGCGGTGCTCGTGGCCGAGATCGAGTACCGCAGCTTGGACTGGCGGTTCCATGTTCGTGGCCCCTTACCCCCTCACCCAGAACTAGTGATTGTGGCCATCGACGAGCCCAGCTTGCGCGAGGTGGGGCAGTGGCCGTGGCCGCGGCGTACGGTGGCCGAGCTTCTGGAGGCCACAGAGCTGAGCCGACCGCGCTTGGTGGCGGTGGACGTACTCTTCTCCGAGCGAGGCGAGCGTGGGGGAGATGCCATCCTGGCTGCGACGCTCAGGCGACACAGCAACATCTATCTGCCTCTCTTCATCACCAACAGCGCGCCTGCCGACTGGCTGTTCAACCTGCCGTCCCTAGCGTGCTGGCAGGGCAAGGAGGCGGCTTCGCGCCAGGCCCAGGTAGCCGCTGATCTGCTCTATCGTTTCCCAGGCCTGACAGCACCCCTTCCTGACCTATGTGCGGCCGCCCAAGGCCTGGGTATCGTTGAGCTGGTGGGCTCGGGGGATGGTGTCTACCGGGACTGTGCCTTCGTTGGACGCACGGACGCGGGGTTGGTGCCTTCGATGCCCTTGGTGCTCGCTGCTGCGTACCTGGGCGTGGATCCTGCGGCCGTACAGGTGATCCCTGGCGAGAGGATTCAGGTAGGAGCTCAATCAATCCCTATGGACATCTTCGGCCTCACACCGATCAACTTCGCGGGGCCCGCAGGCACTTACCCCCACGTACCAGCCCATCAGGTGTTGGCACGCGAACCGGCTGCCCTGGCAAAGCTTCGGAGCAAGGTAGTGCTATTCGGCGCGACGGCGGCAGGATTGTACGACCTACAGCCTTCGCCCTATGATGCCACCTTCCCCGGTGTCGAGGCACTGGCCAACGCCACTGCCAATCTGCTGGACGGCAGGACCCTCCGCTTCGTGCCTGAGACCAAAAGGTTTGCTCTGTCCATGCTGCTAGTGATAGGTGTGGCGGCCCAGGTAGGTCTGCTACCTGGCCTATGGGGCTGGGCTGGCGGTCTGAGCCTGCTGCTCGCCTACTGGGTGCTGGCCACGTTCGAGTTTTCGCGCGCTGATGTGGTCCTGCCTCTGGTGCCTACGACTGCGTCTTCTCTCGGTGCAATAGGTGTGGGCCTCGCTGCGAAGCTCAGAACTGCCGAGCAGCGACAGCGCCGTGCCCTGCAGGTCTTCAGCCGCTTCGTGCCCCCAAACATTGCCGAACAACTTGTCGACGCCGACGTGGAGGCTGCGGCCCGTGGTCGGCGCCGAGTGGTTACCGTGCTTTTTGGCGACATCCGTCACTCGTCGGTCTATGCAGGCCGTCTGTCCCCCGAGGACTTCGTCGAGGCTCTGAATCACTTCTTCGCCGAGAGCCACGCTGTCGTCTGGCGGCACGGCGGTACGCTAGACAAGTTCCTGGGTGATGGCGTGCTGGCCTTTTTCAACGCGCCGACGGACCAACCCGACCACGCGCTACGGGCCGTGCGCGCCGGGCTGGACCTTGTCGAGGCGATCCGTACCAAACATGCGCTGTGGGAATACTATGGCCTTACAGACCTGCAAATCGGCGTGGGAATCGCGACCGGCGAGGTGATTGTGGGCTACGTAGGCTCAGAGAGGCGCATGCAGTACACGGTCATCGGCTCGACGGTGAACCTGGCCTCGCGCCTGCAGGACTTGGCCCGGGACCTGAATGTCGAGATTGTTGTCAGCGAGGAGACCTATGCCCAAGTGGCTAAGTACATCGAGGCCGAGGACTTGGGCGCCCACGTCCTCCGCGGGTTTGAGGAACCCGTCCGTGGGTATCGAATATTGAATTTGAAAGATAGGGGAGGGAATGTCTCATGACCACCCGATCCGCGATACTGCTCTTGGCCTTCGCTCTCGTCCTGCCCGCCTGTCTCTACCAGGTGCTGGCGGACGACGGCTCTACTCGCGCCCTGGCCCAGGAGAAGGTCCTCGAGGACTTTGAAGGGGGAGGCGAGGGCTGGTCAGGCGGCAGCGTCGTGCCAGCGCGAGACGGCAAGGCTGGCCAAGTGACCGTCGACAAGTCCGACGGTCCTGTGGCCGCGTCGCTGGTCTTCCGGGACCGCGGCGTCGAGATGGACGAGTGGGAGGAACTGGTCTTCGACTACCACATCAGTGGGCCCGGCCTAGCCTGGTGGGGCGTCAAGATCATCGACTACCCCCTCGCAGACGGCTGGCAAGCCACCTGGCAGATAACCGACCAGTCCCTGCTCACGCCGGGGCAGTGGCATACGGTGGTCATCAAGCTGCATGAGCCCCTGTGGCGCTGGGGCGACAGGCCCGATCACAACTCCCAGGTGATCTGGTTCCGCGCCCAGCTCGCGCACGAGGCCAAGCCCGTCACCGTGCTTGTGGACAACGTGCGGGTGCGCAGAGCAGCCGTGCGGCTGGACGCCTCGTCGGCCGAGGAGCCCATGATCGAGGGCGATAAGCTATCGCGAATCTTCGGTTTGACGCTCAGCAACTTCGGCGACAGGCCTGTGACCTGTCGTCTGGAGGTTGCCCAAGCAGACCCGACCCTGCGCTTTCCGGGTCTGCCACGGACCGTTAGCCTCTCAGGCGGCGAGCGCTCAGAGCTCTCTCAGGCGGTTGAGATACCAAATCTCGTGGGTGCGCCCAAGCTCGCAACCTTCACGGCGCGCTTACGACTTGTGCAACCTGACACGAGTACGGTTCTGGCCGAGAAGGTGATAAGCTTGGGGACGCCTCTGGGCAAGATACCTCATCCCGTGCTGATGCTCACGCGCGAAGAGGTGCCGGCGGTACTGGCCGCGGCCGAGAAGACGAAGCGCCTGGGAGACGCGCTTGCGAGCCTCCTGAAAACCGCCGACGCTTGGCTGACCCGACCGCTGGAGTTCCCTGACCGCGGAGGCCAGTGGTGGCACTGGTACACGTGCAAGAAATGCGGATCGGGGCTGAAGACCGAGAGCCCGACGCAGCACGTGTGCCCAGCTTGCGGTGAGGTCTATTCGGGCTGGCCTTATGACGACGTGGTGCTTGACCGCCAGCACAGCGCGCTGGCCAACGGGGCGCGCGACCTGGCCCTTGCCTACCTGCTGACGGGCAAGCCAGAGTACGCCCGCCGGGCCGTCGAGATCCTGCTAGGCTACTCTCAGCGCTACGAGAGCTATCCCCTGCACGACATCCACGGCAAGCCCACCGGCGGGGGGCACGTGGGGCCCCAGACGCTTGACGAGGCCGTTTGGCTCATACCCATCGCCCAGGCCTTCGACGCGGTGCAAGACATGATGACGGCCCAGGACCGGCAGCAAATCGTCGATCACCTGCTGTTGCCAGCGGCTAAGACCACCTGGGCTCCCAATCTGGGCGTCCACAACATCTCCTGCTGGCGTAACTCGGCCTACGCGCTAGTGGGTCTGGCACTAGACCGCGAGGACATGGTGCGAGCCGCTTACTCCGAACCGGGCGGATACTTGCAGCAGGTTAGCACCGGCGTCCTACCCCCCGGAGTCTGGTACGAGGGAGCCTGGGGCTACCACTTCTACACGATGAGCGCTCTGCTGCCCTTCGTCGAGGCAGGTGGGCGCGCGGGGCTCGACGTGCTGGTGAAGGAGTACAGGGCACTCTACGAGGGGCCGCTGGAGTTCGTGGCGCCCGATATGCTCCTGCCGGCCTTTAACGACAGCGGCTACGTGAACTTGAAGGGTTATGGCTGGATGTACGCCATTGCCTATCGTCATTGGCAAGACCCGCGCTTCGCGTGGCTGGCGAGCCAGAACCCTGGCGGCGGCTGGAACGCGCTGACCTGGTCGGTGCCCGAACTGCCCGCCGGCGAGGCGCGGTTTGTCAGCAAACTGCACCCAGACGCCGGCTATGCCGTCCTCCGCACCGACCCTTGGGAGGCTGTTGACAAGGGCGTCCTGCCGAGCAACTACCTCGCGCTGGATTTTGGGCCTCACGGCGGCGGCCACGGGCACCCCGACAAGCTCAGCTTCTCGTGGTGGGCCAACGGCCAGTTGATGGCGCCCGACGCGGGCTGCATCGCCTATGGCAACCCCATGCACGACGGCTATTACCGCCAGACGCTGGCCCACAACACGCTTGTCGTGGATGGCGCGTCTCAGCGCCCCTGCACTGGCAAGCTGCTGTTCTTCGCGGCCGAGGGCAATCTAGGGCTGGTCGGCGCCGCGGCCGATGACGCCTACCCACCCGTGCGCTTCTCGCGAATCCTGGCCGTCTCAGGCTCCAGGATCATCGACCTCACGCTGGCCTCCGACACCACTGAGCACCGGTACGAGTGGGTCTACCACAATCGCGGCGAGCTTTCGTCGAACCTGCAGTGGATCAAACTTGACAAGGCTCCCGAAGGCGCCGGCTACCAGTGGTGCCACGAGTGGCGGCAGAACCGGCCCGACGGCCCCTTCACCGCCCAATGGACCGAGAAGAACGGCAAGGGTGTCGTGCTCTATCACCTGACGCAACCCGGCACCATCTTGCTGACTGCCCTGAGCCCCGACCAACCCGCTTCACTGCGCC
>JAKORR010000179.1 GCA_029777735.1 Armatimonadota bacterium
AAGTGCTTC
This sequence comes from Armatimonadota bacterium, assembly GCA_029777735.1. Taxonomy (GTDB): domain Bacteria; phylum Armatimonadota; class Zipacnadia; order Zipacnadales; family FEN-943; genus JAKORR01. The sequence continues at coordinate 10 of JAKORR010000179.1, forward strand.
AGGCTCTCGATTTGGTAGAGCATGACAGCCAAAGCGTCGGCTCCGGCGTCCGTAAGCATCAGCGGGTCTTGACCTATCTGTTGGCCGTGATACCAGCCGAACATGAAGATCCACAGGGGCTTGTCGATGGCCGCCTGCTCCCGTATCTGCTTTAACCGCTGGGACAGAAGATGAGCACGGTACCAGTTCCACTGCTCGTAGAAGTCTGGGTCGCGGCGCCAATCGTACTCTATCTTCCGCGCCACGTACTGCCATCGCTTGCCGCGCGACCGGTCGAAGAAGCCCTCTGGCAGCGTCACTGGCATACGGCGTGTGAAGAGATCGCTGATCTCATAGCCACCTCGGTCCGGGCGGAAATAGTCGAAGCCCACCATGTCGATATTGGGATCCGCGGCCATCCTCTGCAGAAACCCAGCAAGGTGCCCCGGACGGTCCTCGTCGAGCAGCGATATGAAACAGTGGTCCGCCAGAGAGCCATCGGTCCGCACGACCTGGGCGTACTTGTACGAAGGCTTGCCAGCGTTGCTTTCCTGGGGCGCGGTTGAGTAAGCGACCGCCCAAGTCCCGAAGCGTAGCCCGCGCCGGTGGGCCTCACGTGCCACCCTGTGCATCATCTCCTCGTCCGTCGGCGCGAAGGGCCGGTCCATTGTGAGGGTCCAGGATTTGTCTGCCTGTGTTATGGCCCCGCGACACCAAAGGGCATCGGCCCCCATGAACTCGGCCCAGTCGAGCAAGGCCCGCCAGTCCCGCTGCTTGCTGTCAGGGCCGCGAACCCGGCCAGTAGGGATACGCTGTTCCCAGGTCACTGCGCAAAAGCCTCCCGGCAAGGCCGCTGGCTTGCGTTGGACAATGGTGAAGGAGGCCCGACAGACCATCTCAGCCAAACGGCTCTTGGTCTCCTCCTTGTCGGCCGGCTCAAGCATAGCATCGCCCCAGGGCCACTGCGCAGGATCCTCGAGATTACACCGTGCCTCCACTACGTACCGACCGGGCCGAGCATTCCAAGGGATCGGC
>JAKORR010000180.1 GCA_029777735.1 Armatimonadota bacterium
GATCCGACGCCGCCTGCTGCAAGAACTGGTCCGGCACGCCCGGGTTGAGACGGCGCAGCGCGGCGAGGAAGTCCTCGCGCAGCACCAGCTCACCCAGCGACGCCCGCTGAGACTCCACCTCACTGCCCGTGTTGTGCGTCCAGCCGACCTCCCCCAGCCAGTCGAGCAGGTCGCTCTCCCACTGCGCTTCGGCGATCATCTACAGCACCTCCTCCGCCGCCGCGACGGCATCCTTGACGCGGATCGTCCCGTCCATCAGGGCAGGCAGCAGGGTGTCCCGGAGTTCAGCGAGCGTCCGTGACTCTTCCCTCGTGGCTTGGGCCACTGCGCCCAGCGACTCCAGCTGAGCGAGGAGGTCCTGCGAGAACGCTCCCTCGTCAGGTACCGGCATCGCCATGGCATCCACGGGGCGGACCCGTTGATGGCTGCCACTCGTCCCGGCTGCCCGCTCCTGCATGTAACTGCGGGATTGCGTCCCGGCGAGGACAGCCCATAGCGCCGCTGTGGGTAAGTTCTGGGGAGAGAGCACCAGGAACTCCGTCGAGGCAACAGCGTTCCGCTCGGGGACAGCAACGTTCCAGACACGAGGAATACGAGGGTTCAGCTTGGACAACAGGACTACTGCTCGCTCTAGGTGGAACTTCCCGCTCTTGATCGCCTCCCCCGCCTCTTGCACAGGGAGGCGATGCTGATCGAAGGCGGGCAGCGAATAGTGGCTAACCTCACCCAACCCCGCGAGAGCATCCACAGAAACCTGATGCTTGACCAACTCGGCAATGCCCGCCAGGGGTGCAGTTCTCGGGAGATCCTCCGCTAGCGCAACCATCAGAGACTCTGCCGTGCCCACTAGTTCGCAGTTGGCGGCGATCTTGTCGTCCAGTGCCCCCAGCACCTCGGCGATAGCCTTTTGCCTTTCCCGTGGAGGAAGTGTTATTCGCGTCGATGCCAACTGGCTGAGACTGATGTACGGGGCCATGTCGGTCGACGACTTCATCGCACTCGCTTGGCCTAGGAACTCGGGAGCGCTCAACCAGTAGTACAGGTACTTGGGGACTATCGCAGAAGATTCGACTCGAAAGAAGCAGAGTTGGGGGCTGTAGACAGCTTCTCCGGGCGCTTCGTTGACGAAAGCAGTAC
>JAKORR010000181.1 GCA_029777735.1 Armatimonadota bacterium
AAGTCCCTTCCCCGGCACGACGGGTCGTTTCGATGGGACGCCGAAATCGTTTGTACGGGACGCCTGAAAGCGCTGCGCGAGGGCAACGTTCGGTCATTATCGGACCCTTGACGGCGTTCGCACGCAACGCTGTCCCGCCCCACATCGCCGCCCGCCTGCGATGAGCGGCCTGGCGGCATGCGTAGACCCCGGGGAGCCTGTTTGAGGGCAGGCTCACGCCGGGGTCTGATCCGTGTGTTATTGGGTTGTCCTAGGCTGCGTCCTCCAGGGGAGGCCCTAGCGGCAGCGGCTCGGTGTACCCCTTGGTGAGTTCGCGGCGTCGCTTCCGAGGCTTCGGCTTCTGGTAACCGTTGGCGAGGTCCATCTGCTCCCACGCCCACCTGATGATCTTGCGGACGTTGTTGGCCAGTATCATGGCGACGCCCGCGATGAGGGCGTTGAGCCAGCCACGACGAGGACGCCAGTCCGGGTCGTTGATCGGAGCGAAGTAGCCGCGCTTGTTGGTGCGGTTGATCGACTCGATGGTCTGCCGCCCGAGCGTGTAGTAGTGCCGCCACTGCGGGGACTGGTAGGGGTAGCGCTGGCCGAACTTGGCGTCGACCTCCGGAGGGAAGGTAACCGTCTGCTGCTGGCACACCCGAGGCTTGGGGACGATGAGGTTGATCTTGGGAATCTTGGTGCGTCCCGTGGCGTCAGCGGGAACCATCTCTCGATAGTCGCACTTGGCAGTGGCGTACGGCCCGACCGAGGGGCACTGGAGGCGGGCAAAGCCGTCTGCGTCAGGCTGCTGCTTGGTCTTGAACTGGTAGCGCACGCGCTGGTCGAGCAACTTCTCGTACTCGGCAGTGCCGATCTGCTCTGGGTCGCCGTCGCGCTTCAGGAAGTAGTTGATGCTGGCGTCGATCAGGTTCTGGGGCATGGAAGCGCAGTACCACGTGCCTTCCACGAGGATTGCTCCGCCATGGGTGGCCTGGAGGCCGAGGCTGGTTGTCTCTCGGGGGTAGCCGAAGACCCCGGCGATGCCGCGAGCCCGCAGGGGCAGGGCCAACTCCTCCATCTTGGTGTTGGGCAGGTAGGCCATGTCGCAGACGAAGTGGTCGATCTTGAAGCCCTGTTCC
>JAKORR010000182.1 GCA_029777735.1 Armatimonadota bacterium
ACGACCAGCGGCTTCGCCGCCCTCCTGCTCCGGGTGGGCACCGCCGAACTCCTGCAGTACAGCGGCGAGAAGGTGGAGCGCGTGGAGGCGCTCACGCAACTCCTGCTGGATGAGCAGGTGGAGACGAAGGCCGACCTACAGGTGTGGCTGGCGCACGAGGGCAACCTGGAGCGTCTGCGGGAGTTGTCGGGGATTGGGCCGAAGACGGTGGACTACCTGCAGATGCTGGCCGGGCTGGACACAAGTGCGATCGACTGCCACCTGGCCCTGTTCCTGGAGCAGGCGGGGGTGGCGGTCACCACGTATGCAGAGCGGAAAGCCATCATCGATGCGGCGGCCGACCTGCTGGGGGTCACCCGGGTGGAGCTGGACTACAGCATCTGGAAGTACATGGCGGACCGGGCAGAGCGGCGGAAGAGCGGGCGGGCCGCAGGCGCGGATGAGGACGATGACGGCGGTAAGGACGCCGATGCAGCACACTATCTGCTGTCCAGCTACCGCGAGGCGATGCTGGAGCACCTGCTGATTGGCGAACTCATGCGCAAGTCGTGGCCTACGCCCTTGGAAGTCTTCAAGCCGCAGGTGGATGCTGTGGGTATTGACCTGCTGCTTGTGCGAGACGGCGTGACTCGGGCTGTGCAGCTAGAGACATCGAAGATCGACGCGCGGACGAGGTCGGTGAACGTGCACACGAGTCTGTGGGACAGACCGAGGCCCTGTGTGATCTGGACTCTGTTCGATGGGGATACCCTCGAACTGAAGGAGTTCTTGTGGCTGGGCGAGCCGGGGCGGCCCCTGCCTCCGATGGATAAGCTGGCCGCAGCGAGGCACACGAAGGCGGATGTCCAGGGCTACAAGGCCGAGCGCCCGGCCTTGCGGGTGGTGCCGAAGCGGTGGTTCAAGCGGCTGACTTCGGTGGAGGAGTTGTTGCAGGAACTGTTCGGATAGGCGCTGGCTAGCAGGAACGAGGCAATGGTTGACGCTTCAGCAGTAGTAAACTTCGTGGCAATAGACATGAGGAGTGATTCGAGATGGTATTTCAGGCCTTCATCTGTGCTCCTAACCGTTCCGATGACCCTTTCCGAACTCGGAATGAGGCGGTAGGGGTGCTGGTGGTGTACGACGACGGCAACTATGACTACAAGTTCAAGACGCAAGAGGATCAACTGGAGATGTTGATGCGGCTGGAGCACGTCAATTGGGATAACCCCGAGGTTGCGGATTATATCCGCGAGCGGATGGATAGGCCTCTATAGTGGACCCAGAAAACTAGACACGAAAAAGGCGATTGATAAGCTACAATCCAACCATGAGAAAGAGACACTCACCCGACCTTAAGACACAGATCGTACTGGAAATGCTCAAGGAACAGAAGACGGTGTCTGAATTAGCATCTGAGTATGGCATCCACCCCACTCAGTTGCACCGGTGGAAGAACCATGTGATAGCCAGCATGCCGCAGTTGTTTGAACGGACCGACAACGTGGCCGCCCTCAAGGCGGACTACGAGAAGAAGATCGAAGAGCTCTATACCGAGATCGGCCGGCTGACTACTCAGTTAGCTTGGCTGGGAAAAAAAGGTATCCGAGCTGACTAGGGAAGAACGCCTTGCGCTGGTTGACTTCCATGACCCTGAGCTGTCGGTGAAGGCTCAGGCCGAGCTGCTCGGTCTGAACCGCTCCAGCCTGTACTATAAGCCCGTGGAGCCCTCTGAGGACGAGCTGGCTCTCAAGCGGCGTATCGACGAGATCTACACCGAATGCCCCTTCTATGGCTCCCGCCGCATCACGGCGATACTGCACCGGGAAGGGCTGCAGGTGAACCGTAAGGCGGTTCAGCGCCATATGCGGGAGATGGGGATCGCCGGCATCTGCCCGGGCCCCAACCTCAGTCGACGAAACCAAGAGCACCAGGTCTTCCCGTACCTACTCCGAGGTCTCCAGATCACTGGCCCCAATCACGTTTGGGGGATTGACATCACCTATATCCGACTCCAGAGGGGGTGGCTCTACCTCGTCGCAATCTTGGACTGGTACTCCCGGTATGTGGTATCCTGGCAGCTCGATCAGACCCTGGAGATGCCCTTCGTGCTTGAAGCCGTGCAGCGGGCGCTCTCCACAGCTCAGCCCACCATCATGAACAGCGACCAGGGCAGCCACTTCACCAGCCCCGCCTACATTCGCCTGCTCCAAGCAGCAGGCGTACAGATCAGCATGGACGGCAAGGGCCGATACACTGACAACATCTTCACGGAGCGGCTCTGGCGCAGTCTCAAGTATGAAGAGGTCTACCTCAACGAATACGCGAGTCCCCGAGAGGCCCGTGAAGGGATCGGTAGGTACCTGAATCTTTACAATACACAGCGGGTCCATCAGGCCCTTGACTACCGGACGCCTGCCGAGGTATACGCCGCGGGCCTATAGTCCTCGTGGCTGCCCTCGGGGTCGGGCCTGGCTGATGATAGCCGGCTCCGGGTGGCCGTCAAGACCCTCCGCTGCGCTCCGGCCCTTCGGGCGGCTGACGCCGGTCCTGACCGCCCCCCCTTCGCCAGCTGAGTAACCTAACAAGCCCGCCCCTGATGGTTTCCAGGGGCAAGGGTGCGGAACCACCAGGACCTGCATTCCGACCCTGTTAGTGCCAGGTGCAGCTTTCCAAAGCTGGTAACGCAGAATGTTCTGTTTCGCACCCTTGATGCCCGCATGAGAGGAGGCGAGTGTAGCTTAACCAAGGCCAAAATCGTGTCTTGACAATGGGGTCCACCTTACTCCGTCCTGTGCCTTTTGGGAGGTGGAGGTGCGGGAAGGGGATACGGTGGACACCATCTTTCAGAGGATGCTGGATGCGGA
>JAKORR010000019.1 GCA_029777735.1 Armatimonadota bacterium
GCGCGCGATGTCGCATGCCTGTGCCAGATGCTGCTGCGCTGTGGCTTGGGGGAGAGAGGCCGCGTGCTGAGCCCTGCAGCGGTGGCAGCCATGACCTTGCCCCAGTCGCGTCACCCGGGCCAGACCCGTGGCTTCGGCTGGGACATCGACTCCGACTACTCGCCTAACGTGCGAGGCGACGTCTTCCCGCCGCGTGGATTCGGGCATAGCGGGTTCACGGGTACTTCGGTGTGGGTCGATCCCCCCAGCGGCCTGTGGCTGGTAGTCCTCACCAACCGCGTTCATCCGACTCGCGAGGGCCAAGTGATGGGCCTGCGTCGGCGACTGGCCAACGTGGTGGCTACGGCCCTGTTGCCCGCAGTCCGGCCCCTGCGGCTGCCTCGGCCCCTTAGTGAAGTTCGTACGGGCTTGGAGGTCGAGAAGGCTCAGGGCTGGCCAACGCTTCGCGGCAGGCGACTGGGCCTCATTGTCAATCACACCTCCATCGACCGGGGTCGTCGTCATCTCCTCGACCTGCTCTGCACCAGCGATGAGGTTCACGTGGCCCGTGTTTTTGCGCCCGAGCATGGCCTCCGTGGGGCCTTGGATGAACAGTTCGCCGACGGACGCGACGAGGCTACAGGCCTGCCGGTCGTGTCGCTGTACGGCAGCCGCCAGGCGCCTGCCCCCGAGCACCTGGCCGACCTGGATGCCCTTGTCTTTGACATCCAAGATGCAGGCGAGCGCTTCTACACCTACACAACAACGATGTGCTTGGCCATGCGAGCGGCAGCCGCAGCCAGCGTCAGCTTCGTGGTACTGGACAGGCCCAACCTGCTGCGTCTTGACCTCATCGCGGGCCCGATCTTGGACAAGCCCTTCACAAGCTTGGCTGAGTACCACCAAGTGCCCATGATCCATGGCCTAACGGCCGGTGAGCTAGCGCGTCTCTCCCGTGGCGAATACGGTCTAGACGTGGACCTGACCGTTGTGCCGTGCGAAGGCTATGGGCGCGACCTGTGGTTCGATCAAACCGGGCTGCCGTGGGTGAATCCGTCGCCCAACCTGCGTACGATGAAGGCCGCGGTTTTGTATCCCGCGATAGGGATGCTGGAACGCTGTAACCTCTCCGTCGGCCGCGGCACGGAGGCTCCCTTCGAGTACCTTGGGGCGCCTTGGATGGACGGCGCGCTAGTGGCTCGGCGGCTGAACGAGCTTAACCTTCCTGGCCTAAGCTTCCTTCCCGTCGAGTTCACACCCATCGCGCGTGAGTTCGCGGGTGAGCACTGCGGTGGCTGCTACGTAGACCTGGTGGATCGTGAGGCCTTCGATCCGCTTCGAGCGGGCCTGCATATCGCTCGGACCCTGCGTTCCCTCTACGGCAAAGGCTTCACAGTCGAAGCCATCGGAGGGCTGCTGGGGAGCCGGGAGGCCGCAGCGCGGCTAAGCGAGCTCGCCGACGTTGAGGAGTTGTGCGCGGCCTGGGAGCCCGACCTTGTGCAGTACCGCGAGGCCCGGCGTCCGTACCTGCTGTACTGATCGCTGCCAGCGCGCCTGGCCACGGCATCACCGTATGGCGCCCGCCCGCGCGGTGCGCACCCGGGCCGCGACGGTTGGCAGTGCCGTCCTGTCGGCACTTGGCTGTGCGGCAAAGGAGGAACGTCATGATCGACTGTCATCTGCACATCGGCCACTGCGACCGCAGTGCGTCCCAGACGCTGGACCACATCCGCGGCCTAGGCTGCGCCTCAGCTGTACTGCTTCCCATCGAAAGTTTTGACCGCCCCGACGGTCTCACCGTCCCGACCGAAGACGTGCTGGAACTGCACCGGCAGGCTCCTGACCTGGTGATACCCTTCTGTAGCGTCGATCCGCGCGCCGACGATGCCCTGCCGCGTCTGGAGAAGTACGCAGCGCAGGGCTGCGTCGGGTGCGGCGAGCAGAAGCTGTGCCTGCCTATCGACGACCCGCGCTCCAAGGACGTCTACCGGGTGTGTGGCGAGCTTGGCTTGCCGATCACCGTGCATCTCGAAGAGCACAACTACAACACAGGCGTCCTCAACTTCGAGCGCGTTCTCGAAGAATTCCCGCAAACGGTCTTCATCGGCCACGCGCAGAGCTTTTGGGCCTACCTGGAGCCCTCCCCGAACCCGGTCAATGGCTATCCCAAGGGCCCGATAGACACGCCAGGCCCTACCTTCCGCTGGCTGATCACCTATCCGAATCTCTACGGTGACCTGTCGGCCGGCTCGGGGTTGAACGGCCTCACCCGCGACGAAGACTTCACGAGAGAGCTGCTCCTCGGGCAGGCCTGGCACAAACTGCTGTGGGCCACCGACTGCCCATGCCTGGATGGCAATGGTGCCAACTGGCCCTCGGGCTGTTTCGGTCGGCACTCCGTACCCGTCATTCAGCGGCTTGCGCCCTCGCCTGGGGCCGCGCTGGCCGTGCTGCATAACAACGCCGCGCGGCTGTTTCGCAGCCCCACCGTGAGCTGCTGATACGCCCTGCTCGGCGGGCGTCGCGTAGCCGTGACGCAAGCTGCAGGAAGGGAAACGCTCGGGGGGATTGCTTTGAGCTGGCTGGATAGTGTCCGAAAAGCCATCGGGGGCGTAGCGCACAGTGCTGCGGTTGGGGCCGAGGTCATCAAGCTTCAAGCGGCGTTGGCCAACCTCGAGGAGGAGAGGGAGCGACAGTACGCCGAAGCCGGCAAGCGGGCCCGCGAACTGCATCGCGCCCACCTTGTCCTCGACGAGGAGCTCGGCGTCATCCTCAAGCGGGTGAATGAGATCGAGGCTCAGATGGAAGAGCTCCGTGGTGAAGTGCAGCGCCTCAGGGCTTCTACAACATCCTCAGGGACCGGCAGCGTCCCGAGCGAGGAGTCGGGGAGTGGCAAGCAAGAGAAGACCTGAACCTGGCGGCGCGGCCCTTGCTGCGGGCGTCTCTATTCCTTGATCACAATCCTGCCGAAGCGCCGCCTGCCGACCTTCAGCACGTCCCCCGTCTTGACGACAACAGAGGCCGTATCGTCCTTTATCGGCTCGTCGTTGATCCGCACGCCTCCCTGCTGCACCAGCCGTCTCGCCTCCGAGTTGGAGGGCGCGAAGCCCGCCGCGCGCACCAGCTTTATGATCCAGATGGCGCCGTTAGTCAGGTCCTCAGCGGCGACTTCGACGTCTGGCATCTCCGACGGTAGCTCACGCTGCGAGAACACGCGACGGAACTCCTCCGACGCTTCCTGGGCCGCGTCCTCGCCGTGATAGGTCGCCACAATCTCGCGCGCCATCTCGTCCTTTAGATCGCGCGGGTTGACCTGTCCGGCCTCGACCGCCTCCAGAGCCTCACGTACCTTCTCGGCCGGCCATTCCAGCAGCAGTTGCAGGTACTGAGGCAACAGGTCGTCTGGGATGGACATTAGCTTGCCAAACATCTCGCCCGGTGACTCGGCGATGCCCACGTAGTTCCCCAAGGATTTGCTCATCTTCTCCGTGCCGTCGATGCCCACCAGCAGCGGCCACGTCAACACCACCTGCGGCTCTAGCCCGTAGGCCCGCATGATGTCGCGTCCGACTAGCAGGTTGAAGAGTTGGTCGGTCCCGCCCACTTCCACATCGGCGCGTACGGCCACCGAGTCGTAGCCCTGCACCAGCGGGTACAGCAGTTCGAGAACCGCGATGGGCGACTCCTCTGCCAGCCGCTTTGCGAAGTCGTCGCGCTCGAGCATCCGTGCCACAGTGTAGTGCGACGTCAGCCGCAGCAGGTCTGCGGCGTCCATTTTGCCGAACCATTCGCTGTTGTACGCAATCTCGCACTGCGACACGTCAAGAATCTTGCCCACCTGTTCGGCATAGGTCTTGGCATTAGCCCTGATCTGCTCCTCAGACAGCATCGGGCGGGTCTTGGATCGGCCCGACGGGTCGCCGATACGCCCCGTAAAGTCGCCGATGATGAAAACGATCCTATGCCCAAGCTCCTGGAACTTACGCAGCCGCCGTAGCGGCACGCTGTGCCCCAGGTGCAGGTCCGGAGCGCTCGGGTCGGCGCCATACTTTACCCGCAGTGGCCGGCCGCGCTTGAGCTTCTCCAGCAGCTCCTCGCGCAAGACCATGTTTACGGCGTCACTAGTCAATAGCTCCAGCTGCTTCTCCGGAGTCATCGCTTAGTCTCCGCCTGGCAGAGGATCACAGGGGTGAAAACCCAACGCGGCGCCCATCCCGCACGCCGCGCCGGGTTCCAAAACCTTCTACAATGCAGGCCCAGAAGGCTACATCTCAGTGAAGTAAATACCTCACGGCGGGTCACTACGGGCCCACATGCTCCACCTTCACGGCCTCCGCTGTGATGGTGACCTTGATGAGCGTGCCGCATTTCGGGCACGAAAGAGTGAAGCTGCTCACGGCGTTCCCAATGACGGGGCCACTCACGGCCGGTGCGGTGGGCGTCACGGGAGCGGCTGGAGTGGGCGCGGCTGGCGTTTCCGGTGCCGTTGGCACTGCTGGCGCAGCAGGGGCCGCCGGCTGCTCGGGTGCGGCTGGTTCCGCGGGTGCAGCTGGCTCTGCGGGAGCCGCTGGCTCTGCGGGAGCTGCTGGCGCGGCAAGAGCAGCCGCAAGTTGGATCTTGACAATCAGGTCATCCGCTGAAAAGGGTTCGCCGCCGAAGGGGAACACGTGCACCTTCTCAGGTTTATTCTCGGCGGTGATTACCCACACATTTGTGGCATGCAGAAGCCAATCAGGGGTCCCCTCCAGCTTTGAGCCGTCCCTCTTCGCTATTACTATCTTTTTGATTTCCCATCGGGGTTCGGCTTCGCTGCCCGAGTTGACCCACTCTACGTCAACGGTCGCGATGTCATCGGCCGCAACGCGCTCAGTCTTGTCGCCGACCTTCAGCACAAAGGCTCCATGGCCGGTGAGGGTGTTGCCAATACCGGCGCCCTCCACGACCCCTAGCTCCGCGAGCTGAATCTTTCCTGCAAGGGTCCTTCCGCCCTTGAGGGTCACGGTCCCCTCCAGGTCAGTCTGCTGAGCCCAAGCAGTGACAGCCCAAAGAAGGAGAATCCCGATTGCGACAGCGCCCGCCTTGCGCATGAGTCTCACCTCGACACAGTTAATTGCTCTGACAATCGCTGGTATTCTACCACACCTGCGCCATGTCGCTAAGGCCGCCCACCAAGAGACTGGCTGGCGGCCCTGGCCAGCTCATAAGCCCGGCGGCGATCCAGTCCGCACAGTTGCACCAGTGCTGCTGCCACGCGGCCCAAGGCCAACCCCTCGCGAGCGAGCCACTCAGCCACCGCCTTGGGGTCAGGCACTCCCTTCGACGGCTCCTCGCCGCCGGGGCCCACGACTACCGTTACTTCCCCTCTCGCTCGAGCAGCATCCCACTGCTTCGCGATTTCCCCGGCCGGTCCTCGTAGCACTTCCTCATGCAGCTTGGTCAATTCCCGGCCGATCACCACGAACCGGTCCGCACCCGCGACCAGCACCAGGTCTTCTAACAGCCCAGCCACACGCCCCGGGGCTTCATACAACACCGTCGGCCACGGATGGCTCACCAGCCGTCCCAGGAACCTGCGGCGCTCGCCTCGTGCGCGGGGTGGATAGCCCGCAAACAAGAAACGCCCGGCCGGCAGACCGCTAACCGCTAGCGCTGCCACGGCCGCGCAGGGCCCCGGCACCGGCACCACTCGAGCCCCGGCGTCCCAGGCTGCAGCTACCAGCTCCGCCCCGGGGTCCGAAAGACACGGCATACCCGCGTCGCTTACCATCGCAATGCTATCGCCGCGTTCTATCCGCTCCATAAGATGCCCCAGCTTGGCGGTCGAGCTGTACGAGTGAAAACTCGTCGTCGGCTTGTCGAAGCCTAGGTGCGCCAACAGCTTTGTCACCCGCCTGGTGTCCTCCGCCGCGATAAGATCCGCCCGCCTCAGCACCTCCGCCGCGCGCGGCGACAAATCCTGGAGGTTTCCTAGGGGGGTCCCAACGATGTAGAGGGTGCCCTTGCCCTGCGCCCCAATCCTGTCCTCCCTATCTCCAGCCATGTCTGCCTCAGTAGCCCCAATCGCGCGGATAGCGAAAGTCGCGGCCGACCGTGCGCGTAGACAGCTTGCAGATCAGAGGCAGACACCTCTTGAACTGACTGCGTCGCATCTTCTCCAGCACGTCGTCTACGAGATCCTCCACAAAGCCCTCGTCCAGGCACCTCTGCCGTGACCAGCGCAGATCCACTAGCCGGTAAAGCACCCGGTCCGCGTCTGCGTAGGTGAACCCCAGCTCGCCTTCATCTGTCTGTCCAACCCACAGATCGGCGCTCGGAGGCTTGGCAAGAATCCGCTCGGGGATGTCCAGATGCCGGGCGAGTTGGCGCACCTGCGTCTTGTACAGGTCTCCCAGCGGCATGACGGCACAGGCCATGTCGCCCCAGAGCGTCGTGTAGCCCAACAGTATTTCGGTCTTGTTGCTTGCCCCTACAACCAGGGCCTTCCACGCCTCCGACAGGTCGTAGAGGACCGTCATCCTCTCGCGAGCCATCTTGTTGCCGCGCCGCCGCTCGTTAGCGTCGGGGAAGCGGTCGAAGTACGCGTCAACCTGTGGTGTGATGTCGATGACCATCGACTCTGTCCCAAGCCGCTGCGCCATGAGCTGCGCGTCAGCAAGGCTCTCTGGGCTTGACGTGCGGTAGGGCATCATCACAGCCATACAGTTTTCGGGCCCCAGCACGCGGACCGCCAGCGCCATCGCCACCGACGAGTCCAGCCCCCCCGACAGCCCTACCACGGCCCGCGGTAGGCCAACCTTGCCCAGCTCATCGCACAAGAACCCGTGGATGATCCTCTCCACAAGTTCGCAGTTGACCTCAAGCTCCCTCACGCAGAATCCGCTCCAACTCGCGCAGGGTCAAGTCGTCGCGCTCGTCTGCCAGAAGTGAGGTAGAAGCGCGCACCTGGAAGAGATCCCGAAGGTCGACCACGCAGTCCACCGTGGCCTTCTCCAGCAGAGGCGCGCGGATGATCTCCTCACCGTCGGGGCCCCAC
>JAKORR010000183.1 GCA_029777735.1 Armatimonadota bacterium
CAGTTGGTCACGTAGAGAAGCAGCAACATCACAACAACCCCACAGCAGAAGCCGCAGCAACATCTATAGCTCAAATCGTAGCAGCGACTGCCGCAAGAGTCAAGGGTAATTTGCAGCACAACACTACTGCAAAAAGTGCCAAGGATCGCAGCCCGCGCCTGTCCCGCCCGGGTCTTTGGAAAGTAGAGCGCAAAGATAACTTGGCGGCGAGGTACCTGCGCCGGCGGCTTTAGTGACGCCCGGCTCATCGCCGAGGCAACACAAATAGCAGCAACTGGCTACGGGAGGCTGAGCACATGGCAAGTATTGGGGCTCCTCTATCCATACGCCAAGCGGCAGCTGCGAGCCGGCCGGATGCCTCTGTGCGCAGTGTTCCGGCCCACACAAAGCAAAGAATTGTGAGTGTCTGGACTCGCAGATACCTTCTGCTCTTCTTGATCGGCGTACTGGTCATCGCTCATGTCGGCTTCTATGCCCTTTTCAGTGAGATAGAAACCCTGCGCTGGAAGCTAGAGCGCGCGGTGACTGCCGAACGCAGCCGGCAGGCATCGATGACGCGTCAGGTCAACAGCGAGGCACGCTGGACGAACCTGGAAGAGGTGGCCAGGCAGCGGGAGATGGTGCAAGAGCCCGAGGGCATCATCGAGATTGACGCTCCGGCGCCATTGCCCCAAGAGTATTTCACCGTACTCACAACGCCTCAGCCCTTCAAGGCCCGTGGCGAAGGCCGGATGGAGCGAGAAGGACCGACTGAGGCCGCCGCGGGAGCACGCCAGCCATGATGCGTCATGGGTCCACTCGGTACAGCCTTGTCGAATTGCCGCTTAGGTCCATGACCAGTCCGCTCCCCTCCAAGGCCGCGAGGGCTCATGAACAAAAAGACAACTTTGCCACAGCCCTCTGCTGGCGCGGGGTGGTAGCTGTCGCCGTGGTCCTTGTCGTCTTCATCGTCATATGGTTTCGCGTTGCTCATCTGCAGATTTTCAAGCGCGCTGAGCTCGAGAGTTTCGCCGATGGTTTTCAACCCCGCTACGGTGAGTTAGCCGGCCAGCCAGGCGACCTTCTGGACTGCTATGACCGCGTCATGGCGACCAGTGTCCAGGTTTTCGCCATCAAAATCGACCCCCGGCGCTTCCGCGAGGACGTACCTGTGGCCGCCAGGGGGAAGGCCGTCAGGCTTATGGCTGAGGCTCTGGGCAGGCCCGAGAGCGAGATCTGGGCGACAGTGAAGTCGAGTCGGTCTTGGGAGTACCTGGCCAGGCGTGTGTCGATAGAGACCAAGAACTGCTTGGTGCAGGTGCTACGGGACAACGACATTCCAAGAGTGGTGGCTGAACCAGAGTATGTGCGCGAATACCCCATGGGGCTCACGGCTGCCAGTCTGTTGGGGTGGCGCGGCCCGGATCATGCCGCCCGCTGTGGCGTGGAGCAGGCCTACGACTTTGTCCTCACCGGTCTGCCTGGCAGCCGCGTGGGCAACCGCGACAAGTATGGCAGGCTGGTACTATGGGGGGCGGAACGGCAGGCTGTCCGGGCCCGCCCAGGCAGGGGTGTCGTCATGACTGTCGACGCCGACCTGCAGCAGGCGGCTGAGATAGCCCTTGGCAACTTGGAGGCGAAGCATCATCCCAAGGCCTGCCACGCGCTCGTGATAGAGCCGAAGACCGGGGCCATCCGCGCCATGGCCAGTCGGCCTTCCTACGACCCAAACTGGTTCTCGGGAGCCGTGCAGAGTAACCGCAGACCTACCAAGGACGACCTAGACAACCCAGTGGTCAACAAGGGTTTCGAGCCTGGCAGCGTGATGAAGATATTCACCGTGGCTGAAGCGTTGGAGGAGGGCAAGACCGAAG
>JAKORR010000184.1 GCA_029777735.1 Armatimonadota bacterium
GGACTGTATGCGGGATACCGGGTGAACGACAAGGTTTCGGCGCGGCTCAACTTCCTGCGCGAGGAGGAAGACGCTTCCAGGGATCGCCCCGCCACCCACGACACGATTGTCAGCCTCGAAGCGGTGGCTCATCCCACGCGCGACATGAACCTGGAGGCGGAATACGCCACCTGCGACAGCGACGGTCGGGGCGGCAGCGAGGACAACGCCTATCGGGTGAGCCTGAACGGTCGCCCCAGGCAAAAGCTCTACTACGACTTTTATCTGATCCACGGCGATCCGGATTACTACGGCTCCTATTGGGATACTGAGTACCTTTACGGCACTGTTTCCTTCCCCCTGGCGCAGCGCACGCAGGGGCACGTGTCCTACCGGAAATGGGAAAGGAACCTGGACCTGCGGGCGGATAGAAGATACGCGCCTCGGGAGCGGCAGTGGGATTTGGGGATAAACCGTGACATCGGTCACGGGTGGTATCTCTCGCTAGCCTACGATGACCTACGCCGGTACGAATTGCTGCCCCCTGCCGACTATGACTATGACGAACAGGGAATAACGCTGGGGGTGGGCCGCACCAGGGACAAGTATGACTTGCGCTTTGAGGTGCGCACAGCAGACCAGGAGGACCGTCTGGCCGGGTTGAGCAGACGGGGGTGGAACTACGAGATTTTCGGCACCTACAGGCCGAGCGCGAAGAACTACTTTACGCTGCATGTAGGCTTTGGCGACGACGAGGCGCTGCAGGGGAGCTACCTCCTGCGAGAGAGCAGCAACCTGGAGTTCATGAGCTCGTGGCAGCTCCGCCCGGACATGGACCTCAACTTCTGGTACACCAAGTACAACTTCGACGGCGGTGACTATCGCCCGGAGAGCGATAGCTATAACCTCCGCCTTCGCTACGAGCTGCCCAACACGCACCAGCTAATCCTCGAAGCGCGGCACAACACCTGTGACTGGTGGGAGGACGAAACCTCCTACATGCTTGCCTACACGATTCCCCTGGGCCTGCCGGTGGCCAA
>JAKORR010000185.1 GCA_029777735.1 Armatimonadota bacterium
ACCTGGTGGAGGGAACGGCTTCGCCCTCCGCATCTGTCCAGGCCGACTGGCGGCAGGAGACATCGCCTGCCCCAAGGTTGGCGGCGTTTGCGGTCGACCGTGCCCAGCCTTTCGCCCGTCGCAGCGAAGCCGAAGGGGTGCTGCGCCTGTACCGGCAGCGCCGCCAGGTCCTGGACGCCCGCCTGGCCCTGGGCGAGCCGGAGATCGTGCCCCTGGGCCTGCTCATGCTCATCCCATCGGAGCTTGCCTCATGACTACCCTGTTCCATGACACGATGCAGGCCCTGGAGCAAAGCCTGCACTGCTCCCTCATCGCAAGCGAGCTCGACTTCAAAGAAGGCGTGTTCCCCTTAGGTGCGCCTGACGATGCTATCCTGGACTACGCCATAGACAGGAGTTTCAGCCGCATTGGGCTCTTCGGCCAAGAGGAGTCGCCGGACGCAGTCACCCATCTTGCAGTAGTGGACCTTAATGCGAAATGCATCAAGTCACGCGATCACCTAACCGTGGACGACGTCATCGCCGGTGAGACGCCCGTGGCACAGGCCATCGACTTGTTAAGCAGCCGCCCCTTCTACTTTGTTCTCGAGGGGCACCAGGTGCGGCGCATCGTCACGGTATCGGACCTTAATCGTTTGCCGGTTCGCACCTACCTCCATACCCTTCTGGACCATCTAGAAGGACTACTGGCTGATTGGATTGAGGCGGTCCACCCCGAGAATACCTGGCTTGACCTGCTGCCGGATGTTCAAGAAGACATAAAGATGAGGCACACAGAGATGGCGGTGCAGGACTTTGACATACGCATGGTGGACTGCACCAGCCTGACCCAGAAGACCCGCATCTTGCGCAAGACCGAAGACAGCCTTGACGATTTCCAGTATGCATCCAAGAGATCCTACGATAGGGACGCGAACGCTATCCGGCGGCTCCGGAACCGCATCGCCCATGGAATACCACCTCTGGACAAGAACGCCGACGAATTGCGAAATCATGTCCGGCACAATGGCCAACTCACGAAGCGGGCGGACGTCGAGTGGCTGAGTCGTACGGTCGGGGTGCTGCGTGACTGGATTGAGGTCCTGGCAGGGGAGGAGGTATCCGGCTAGCCATGCCCCTCGACCTTGTCTCCCAGGCCAGCTTCCAGGGGCCGGCCTTCCCGGAACCTTTTGTGCGCTTCGAGCTGGAGCACGAGCTGACCCAGCGCCGTCTCCTGCCGCGCACAACCGGGACCGAGGGCGAGACCCTGCGCGCCGCCTGGGAGGCCTACCGCCGCGGGCTGCGCGACCTGGTCGCCCTGGCCGGACCGGTGCGGGTGCGCAACCGGGTCATCGAGCCGCTCATCGCTCCCCTGGGCTTCAAGTTGGGAGAGGAGGCCGGTCCCGTCACCACGCGCGAGGGCGCCGAACCTG
>JAKORR010000020.1 GCA_029777735.1 Armatimonadota bacterium
CATTGAGACTGCGGCACCGGGCACCCAGTTACCGCCTGGGCAGCCGCCAGGTGCCTGCCGAGTCATCAGCTTTCCCGAGAAATCGGGACAGTGCTCGGCGAATAGCGGCCCCCAGGTCGTTTGCGGTCCTGTCATTGGCCCTCGGTAAATAGGCCATGAAGAACCTCCTCTTGCGGATTGCTCTTGTAGCGTTGGGCGCCTACCTACTCGGCATCTTTGTCGCCGCAGTAACTTCCGGCGCTCCGTCCGACTGGTTAACACTGCAGAGTCCGACCGGGCGCCCGCCGCGAATCGTTGCACTCCTGACCATCGGACCAATCTTCCTCGTTGGCATCATTGTCCTAACGGTACGCCTATTTCGCCGCCGGAATTCCGACCGCTCGAAGCGGCAGGGCAGAAAGATGTGAACCTAGACTTGGCTCAAGTTGTTCGTCCTGCCTGCAGTTGGTCGACAGCCAACCCACCCAGCGGCCCCCTCAAAGCCACTGCGAAGCCCGACAAGGCCATGACTGCCGCACCGCAGTTGCTCAAAGCCACGAGCCCGAAGCTCGAGCTCGACCTGCGCTATCCCGGCCAGGTGGCAGACGAGCACAGCGCGCTGCACGACAACTGGCAGCGGCAGTACCAGCCGCTGCTGGGGCGCTATACGCAGGCCGATCCCATTGGGCTGGCGGGGGGGTGGAATCGGTACAGCTATGTAGGGGGGAGCCCTCTCAACGACACCGACCCCAGTGGACTGAACCCTGCTGCAGGTGCGTGGGCAGGCGCCGGAGCGGGTTCTGTATTCGGCCCAGCGGGTACCGTGGTTGGAGGGTTGATCGGCGCGGGTGTCGGGGCGTGGATGGGCTGGAATGTCGTTGGGCCGGTATTTCGGGACAAGACGCCAAACACTGGCGAGCCAGGCTCTTGGCATACCAATCCAGGCGACGGAAAGCCGGGAAACGGTCAAGAGCGCCTATATGGGCCCAACGGCCAGCCCGAGGTCGATATCGACTGGCATCTCGATCATGGTGCAGGAAGACCACATGGTCACAACTGGGAGAATGGTCGTCGAGGTCCCGGCGTGCCTCTGTCGCCTTGGCCGCGCGGGCGAATCATCAACGGGTGTCTCGCGCCATGAGAACGGTCCCAGACTTGCATGATGCCGAACTCTACGGCTTACGGCATGACGCCGGTGCACAAGCGGTGCAATGCGTGTTCCGTACAGCGGAGGGCAAAGACACAGTACTTCTGTTGAGGGGTGTGACCAAGTTTAGATGTACAGACTTCGGACTTCAGAACGTCGTGCTTGAGCTCGTATGTACGGCTTGGCAAGCGATCAGTCCTGATGACTTGCGCCGACAAATCTCGTGGCTGTTGTCTACTTCTGATGGCGAGCAATTGGCCAGCGCCGCCGAACTCGAGGTGGTGGTGCAGGAAGTCTTGGCGGGACGGCTGCAGTGCGTGTTTCTGATACCGTCGTGGGGGGCACAGATTGTCGCAACTGCCGCGCAAGTGGAGTTGCGATGAAGCCGTGCCAAACGGTCTCATTGAGATAAACATTCATCGGCCGCTTTCGGCGGATTGCGCTGCTCCCAGAGCCTCGGCCAAGACTTCATCGCCTGGCTCAAGAAGAACTTCGCCTGGCTCTTCGAGCAAGCCCAACGCAGCGCCAGCCTGGGCACCAGCCACACCTGGGCCAGCGGCCCCATGCCCGCCTGGGCCCTGCTGGGCCAGTACGACAACGGCAGCGCCAAGGGCAAAGGCCGCAGCGAATACCTCTGGCTACCCATCG
>JAKORR010000186.1 GCA_029777735.1 Armatimonadota bacterium
GGCCTTCTTCACTTCTCGCGTCGCGCGTTGCGGTCGGTGCCGCGCTACGTCTGGTCCCAACGCCTCGATGGCACGGAGTGCCGCAACGGGGTTGCTGCCGGTTGTACCATCCCGCAACGTGCGGCAGGGGCTGCAAACGAGATCCTTCCGCTCGCGTGTAGCACACTCGCGGCAAACGATGCGAGAGCAGCACGAGCACACACCGGCAATCGTGCCCCCACCGCAGATATGGCAAACGGGACCCGTGCGTGTCGGAGCCTGAACGGCGCGGCCTGCGGACTCCGTGTGATGTGGAGCCGATACTGCGCTTCCTCGCGCTTGACCCGCTGGCAGAGGCTGGCCTGCCTGTAAGGGCGCGGTGACTGAGGCCCCGCACCTCGGGCATGGAGCCGTGACACCAGCCGCCGAGTCAGGCGCGGTCAGGCGTCCGCCGCACTTCGGACACGAGAACTGGATTGGCACGAATAACCTCCTCTTCTCCCAAGGGTGATCTGGCCCAACCAGACGCCTCAACGCAGTGGCTCAGTGCCACCTGACGGAGAGCAGCAGACCAATCCCCTTTTGGGATTTATCCCCTTCCGGGTTTACGCTCCTTGGTGTCCATCCTGGAGTACCATGAGCCGCTCTGTCTTCACCGAGGCATACATCCGGTTTCGCCGGTTGCTGATCGAGGCCCGAAGGAGCGCCCGATTGACGCAGGCACAGCTTGCCGAACGTCTCGGTCGCCCACAGTCCTTCGTCAGCAAGTACGAGACTGGCGAACGGCGTCTGGACGTGGTGGAGTTCCTGGAGTTGGCCCAGGTTCTCGGCATCGACCCTGTGGAACTGCTCCGTGAGGTGCAGAAGGCCATTCTACCCTCCAACCACCCAAGGTAGCCGTACCCGCTATTCGCCCTGTTCCTGGGTGCGCTCGCCAATATCCCATTACGGGATAATCGCCCACAGCCCAAGGGGCCGGACACTACCAGAGTACTGCTGAACTTCTCGGACAGCGGCGGGAAAGCGTGCCGCAACGGATGGATGCGCGTGCGTGGAGGGGGAGTGTTCATCTGGTGCGTCGCGCCCAGGCACTTTCGCCGCATCCATACCGGATACGAACCGGCGTTACAGACGTTCGCCCATGACCCGCCCCTCTCCTTCATCCGCCTCAGCAGAATCCTCCAGATCGTCACCCCAGTGCAAGGATGCCTCTGCGCCCTCGGCGCGCAAGACCTATCGGGCGATGCCGCAGCGGCGCGGCGTCGGCACCGTCCCGGACATCCA
>JAKORR010000187.1 GCA_029777735.1 Armatimonadota bacterium
CCGCACAAGCGTTGGTCGATGAGCTCAACGCCTCCGACTTCAGTCACTTCGTTGCGCTGCGGGACATGCACGACGAATTGATGTAGACAGGCCCGCATGAGCGAGCACGAGGTCGGGGTCCACGTGGAGCCTGCGTCCGAAACAGCGTTTGACTTAACTCGCAGCGACGCGACCGCTGCCATCTTGCAGCGCTACTCGGCTGGTATGGGTTCAGTTCAGACGAAGGCCCTGGCTCGCGTCCTTGCGTCCGCTGTGGCCGCCGGAGCCAACACTGTGCTGGTGGAGTCGAACTACATAGACCACGACTGGCGTAGCGAACTCTCAGCCTTCTACACCAAATCCTTTCGCGGCTACCAGGGCGTCACCGACCGGCTACACTTCCTCGCCTTAGCGGACGGGGAGTCAGTCAAAGCGATACCGGTCCGCCTAGCCGAGGGGTCCTTGGACTACGTTGGCTATTCTGTTATGCGACCGCTGCCGTGGGCGCCGGTTGGCAGAACCATGCTTCGGCCTCCCCAAACCTTAACTGGCAAGGTCCAATGCTTGGCTACGGACGAGGTTCACCTGCATGGTGCGCGACTGCAGGTGACGGGCACACCCTTCATCTCTCAGGACAGTCAACTGAGCCGCTGCGCCCACGCGGTGGCCTGGCAAGCCGCCTATCTTCACCACCTCCGGTTCGCCAGCCCGAGGGTGACTAGCGCCTCCATTGCACAGTCGGCGGCGCTGGACAGTGCGGAGGCAAGGCCAGTCCCGAGCAGTGGGCTAGGGCGCTCACAGTTGGGTCACGTCCTGCGGGCTGCAGGAATAGGTCCTATCGTCCACAACACCGCTAACCTGCCGAGAGGGGAAAAGGTTGGCGCATTGATCTCCAGATACCTGACCGCAGGTCTCCCGGTCATCGCGGCGAACGACAGACATTCCGTCCTGGTTGTGGGCCAACACGGCAAGCCAAGCGCGCGCGAGTACATCTTCCATGACGATGAGCAGGGCCCCTACCTGCACACCGCTACGTCTGGCGTGGACGCCGCCAGACCCTGGACGAGGCTCATCATCCCCGTTCAG
>JAKORR010000021.1 GCA_029777735.1 Armatimonadota bacterium
CAGCAGACCCTCGAAGTGCACCTTGGCCGGTGTAGCGCTCAGCTCGCCCGAGCGCAAGTCAATGCGCATCTGCTGCACGTTGAAGCGAAGCCGCTGGGAGTCGGGGCCCTCGGGCAGGATGATGATCTCCGCTTGACCCTTCCCCATCAACTCCACTATCTGATCGAGCTCGTTGAAACTGGCGTAGTCAGTGCATTCGGCCACGATCTTGCGCCGCTGCCCTTCTTCGTTTTTAGGAGTGAGGACGGTGACCTTCACGGGACCGAAGGCCTTGAGAAACTTGAGCTGCGATCCCCCTCTCGCTAGCTGGAACACCATGCGCGGTGAGGTCATGGTCGCGGTGTTAGGGCCCGCGATCTCCAACACGCAGTCGCCCTTGAACTCGAATTCGTTCCTCTGGAAACGGAACACCATTTCCTTGGCCGTGATGTCCGCCGTGCTTGTGTGTGTGTGAGCCTGAGGCCAAGCCTGGGCCACAGGCAGAAAACAAACAAGAATGAGCAACGTTCTGTACATTTTCCCAACACCTCCGACGCGGGGCGTTTCAGAACCGGTAGCGACCATGTACACGCTGCGCTCGCAGCTCTTTCGTCCTGGTATCAACAACCAGCCGTCCAACGGTGAGCTTCATGCCCTTCACAGTCAGTGTGACAGGGCCGTCGGCCACGAGTTTCCTTGTGCCGGCCTGATAGAGCAGTCGTGGTGCGCTGAAGGCGACGGACTTGTCGGTCAGATGCACTTTGACGCCTTTGCTGAACTCAAGCTGACCCGTCTTGTAATCAATCTGAGTCAGTGGCGCCTCAGCCTGCCAATGCTGACCGTTCTTGGCGAGCAGCTCCCACTTCACGTCCTCGCCCCACGCCGTGCCCTTGTCCTTGTCGGCGCTGAAGTTACCATCGGCCCGAAGCTTCCATAGCAAGTTGCCCTCGGCATCCTTCTCTTCAATGTCAACGCCACGAACGGTAAGAGCAGCGTGCTTCTTGGGCGCCGCGGGCTTGGGGACTTGCCGCAGGGCTTGTCGCGCAGCATCGCCGTTGCTCGGCGCCGGTCGGGTGGAGGTTGCCCACCACACCAGCACCACGGTAAAAACCACCACCACGCCCAGCACTACGAGAACCTGTCGAAGCATTGCAATAGTAACCTTTGGACACCAGAAACATCGAAAGGTATTAAGGTATTATGGGACGCACCGCACCTTGATTCAGAAACCCAGTCCCTAGTGGCGACGCAGCAACCGTCACGCTGATATCATTGTACCTGACGGTCCCCCTCGAGGTCACGTGCCGCGGCAAGGCCGGTGGAGAGCCTCAGACGGTGGTAAGGCGCATCCTACACAAAGAGAGGTGCTATGATGACTAGTCCGTGGCTGGCTTGTCCAGCTTAGCACGAGGTCTTTTGACGTGATGGCCATAAGCGTGGTATCTTGAACCTGCTTTTCTGGGGAGATAGCCTAACATGGTACGGTTTGCCGCCTTTTGGGGCTGCTTCATACAGGGACGTTTCCCCTTCATGGAAAAGTCCCTTCGCATGATTCTGGGCGAGCTCGGGCTCGAATTCGTCGACCTCGACGGGTTTACCTGCTGCCCGGAGAAGTCCCTGATAATGAATCAGAGCGAGGAGGCGTGGCTGCTCACCGCAGCCCGCAATCTCTCGCTGGCCGATGCGGCCGGCCTGGACATCTTCAGCCCTTGCAATGGGTGCGTGAGCACGCTGAAGGGAGCCCACGGGCACCTACTGTCCAATCCGCCACTGATGCGGCATATTAATGAGCGTCTGGCTGAGATAGGCCACAAATTCACGGGGCGCGCTCGTGTATGGCACCTCATCGAATTGCTCCATGACGAGATAGGCCCCGACCTGATCCGCAGGCACGTGCGCCGGCCTCTGAAGGGCCTGCGAGTGGCCGTGCATGCTGGTTGCCACCAGATGCGCCCGTCGGATGAGGTAAAGGTTGATAACCCCATGAACCCGCACAAGTTCGAGAATCTCGTGCGGGCTCTGGGCGCTGAGGTGGTGGACTACCCCAGCAAGTTGCTGTGCTGTGGCGGCACCATGAACACCGCCGGCCTAGTGGACGAGGCGCGTGAGATGACGCGCCAAAAGCTTAGCGAGGTGTCCAACCTGGGCGTCGACGTTTTGACCGTGACTTGCCCGGCCTGCTTCATGCAATACGATCTTGCACAGCTTGAGATGGCCCGCGAGGGCCACAGGTACAACGTGCCTGTCGCAGCTCTCAGCGAACTGATGGCTGTGGCCTTCGGCCTGCCGGTGGAGGAGCTAGGCCTCGACTTGCACCGCATCGACGTACGGCCTGTACTTGAACGCTACGGCGTCGAGGCTACAGGGCCGGTGGGGGCCGTCGAGGGACTGGACCTGGAGGCGATGCGTGCGTGCGTCGAGTGTCAGGCCTGCACCAGGTCCTGCGAAGTGCACAAGATGGACCCGAGTTATAGCCCCTGGGATCTTTTCCGGCGGGTTCTCGACGGCGACCTAGAGGGCGCCGTGCGCGACCCGAGCCTGTTCAAGTGCGTAGAGTGTTATGAATGCAAGGAACTGTGCTACCAGCGCTGGGGTATGATCAGTGGCCTGCGGGCGCTGAAGCACCTGGCGATCGAACAAGGGCTGGCGCCCGAGGCCGTGTCGGCGAGCCTGGACAACTTCCTCCGCAGCGGTCTGCTGTCGCAGCCCTCGGCCTCGAGGCGCGCCAAGCTCGGGCTTCCCGAGGCGGGGAAGGCCGGGGGCGAGGAGCTGCGTAAGCTGCTCGGCGTTGAGGCGACCACGGCGTGTGAAGAGGGCAAGGCCTTTCGCGCAAGACGCAGGCGCAAGCGCGAGGGCGAGTAGGGCTACTTCTGTAACGCCCCACAGTCTTGGAGCTCCGTGATACCCATCAGGAAGGGGAGAGTGCACCCATGCTCTTCCGCTCGAAGTACAACGAACGGGATAGAGGAGCATGCGGCCTCTTCGGCTGGATGAGCCGCAAGGGCCGCCGACAGAACGGCGAAGGCGTCATCGAAGCCATTGCCAACATGCACGAGCGTGGCAACGGCCTCGGTGGCGGCTTCGCGGCCTATGGTATCTACCCGGAGTGGCGCGACCACTACTGCTTCCACGTTATGTACGGCAATGAGGAAGCGAAGGACAGGACCGAGGATCTGCTTGGCCAGCGCTTCGAGGTGGCGCACCAGGAGGAGATTCCTCATCAGCCGCATCCGGCCATAACGAATGAGCCGCTGCTGTGGCGGTATTTCCTGAATTCCAGGAGCCTGGCCGAAGGCGTCGATACCCAAGAGTACGTGGTGTCGGCGGTCATGGACATCAACGCGGGCATCCACGAGGCCTGTGTCTTCTCCTCAGGCAAGAATATGGGCGCCTTCAAGGCTGTGGGATACCCCGAGGACGTGGGCAAGTTCTTCATGCTCGACCAGTACGAGGCCTATATCTGGACGGCTCATGCTCGCTTCCCGACCAACAGCCAGGCTTGGTGGGGCGGAGCCCATCCCTTCTGTCTGTTGGACTTCTCGGTCGTGCACAACGGCGAAATAAGCTCCTATGGCATAAACCGCCGGTACCTCGAGACCTTTGGTTACAAGTGCACGCTGTTCACCGACACCGAGGTAATGGTTTACCTGTTCGATCTGCTTGTGCGAAAGCACAGGCTGCCCCTTGAGGTGGCCTGCGACGTTCTCGCCGCGCCCTTCTGGAAGGACATCGACGCCGAGGTAGACGAGGAGCAAAAGGCCCTGAGGACTGCGCTGCGGCAGGTGTACGCTTCAGCTATGGTCAACGGTCCCTTCGCCATCATCCTGGGCTTCGGCAACGGCATGCTGGGACTCAACGATCGAATCAAGCTACGGCCCATGGTCGCAGCAGAGAACGGCGATGAACTATACATCTCTAGCGAAGAGGCCGCGATTCACGTCCTGTGCGCCGAACCCGAGCGAGTATGGATGCCGAAGGCGGGCCAGCCGGTCGTGGGGTACCTGGAGGATGGGGCTTAGGCAAAGGCTCGAGGGGTGTGGCGCAGGTCGCGAGGAGTGACGAGTAGTGAGGCAATCACTGGTACCACGACGGTTCATACAGGTTATTGATTACGAAAAGTGTCAGCGTTGCAAGCGTTGCGTGCAGGCTTGTGGGTTTAGGGCCCTGAGCTTCGAGGGCCGCGTACAACCGGATGCCGAGCAGGAGTGCGTGGCCTGTCACTATTGTGTTGCTCATTGCCCTGAAGAGGCCATTACGATCATCGATAATCCGCTGGAGTACAGGCCGCATGATTCCTGGACGTCCGACATCATCATGCAGACCACGAGGCAGGCCGAGACCGCCGGCGTTCTGCTTTCTGGCATGGGTAACGACCGGCCCTGGGGTGTGCTATGGGACCGACTGTGCCTGGATGCGTGCCAGGTGACCAACCCGCCCATCGACCCCCTACGCGAGCCCATGGAGCTACGGACGTACCTGGGCCGCAAACCCGATGCCGTCGAGATCAAGGTCGGTCCAGAGGGCAAGCCCGTGCTGGCCACCCAGATGCCGCCGCAGCTCCGCCTCGACACACCGGTAATCTTTGCGCCGATGAGCTTCGGCTCTATCAGCCTCAACGCCCAGAAGTCGCTCGCGATGGCCGCCAGGGAGCTGGGCACCTATTGGTCCACCGGCGAGGGCGGCCTACACCCTGACCTATACGAGTATGCGGACCGCGCCATTATCCAGTGCGCCTCGGGACGCTTCGGGGTGCACGAGGATTATCTAAAGGCGGGAGCGGCAGTAGAGATCAAGATTGGCCAGGGCGCTAAGCCAGGCATTGGCGGTCACCTGCCGGGCGCAAAGGTGACAGCTGCCATCGCGGAGACACGCGGTATACCCGAGGGCTCCGACGCCCTGTCGCCAGCACCACACCACGATATCTACTCCATTGAGGACCTGCGCCAGCTTATCTATGCGCTGAAGGAGGCAACCGAGTACCGCGTTCCGGTGTCGGTGAAGATCGCGGCGGTGCACAATGTGGCGGCTATAGCTAGCGGCATCGTACGGGCCGGGGCCGATATTGTCTATATCGATGGTTTCCGCGGCGGCACGGGGGCCGCCACGACAGTTATTCGCAACAACCTGGGCATCCCGATCGAGATTGCTATCGCAGCCGTAGACCAGCGGCTGCGCGAGGAAGGAATACGTAACCAGGCCTCTCTGATCGCCGCGGGCTCGATACGCAACTCGGCGGACCTAACCAAGGCCCTCACACTCGGGGCCGATGCTGTCGCCGTGGGAACTGCAGCTCTCATTGCTCTGGGTTGCCATCTCTGCCAGCAATGCCATACTGGCAATTGCTCCTGGGGCATCTGCACCCAACGGCCCGAGCTAGTGCGGCGGCTGGACCCGGCCTGGGGCGCCGAGCGCGTCGCGAATCTGATTCGCGGGTGGACCGAGGAACTGAAGGAAATCCTGGGCGCTCTGGGGGTCAACGCTGTGGAGAGCCTCCGTGGCAGCCGCGATCGTCTGCGGGCCGTGGGGCTGGACGATAAGACCCGAGAGATTCTCGACGTCAAGGCAGCCGGGGAGTAGTCATGCTCCGAGCGGTGCGGGCCCAGTCGCCCCTCCGCGGTGCAGGCTAAGCCTGGCAAGCCGGTCGATGGAAGTGTGAGGAGATTGCCGTGAGTGAGATCATCGAGACTACCAGTGGATCCGCGCCCGAAATCGATAACGAGGGCTTAGCGCGCATCGACGCCCGCGGTATCCATTACCGCAGGCTCAATGAGCTGGTACGCGAGGTGGTCCGCCGGGGAGCCAGGCGCATCGAGATAGTCAACGTCAACGGGCAGCGCTATATAGCTGTTGGTCTGCAGGAAAAGGTCCGAGTGGACATCCATGGCGTTCCAGGCAACGACCTGGCTGCCTTCTGCGACGGCGCCGAAGTGGTCGTGCACAACAACGCCCAGGACGCCGTGGGCAATACGCTGAACAGTGGGCGCGTGATCGTGCACGGTGACGCTGGCGACGTCATCGGCTATGGTATGAGGGGCGGCGAGATCTTCGTGCGCGGAGACGTGGGCTATCGCGTGGGCATTCACATGAAGGAAGAGCCACGTCGCAAGCCTCTGCTGGTGGTGGGCGGCACGGCTGCGGACTTCCTGGGCGAGTACCAGGCAGGTGGGCGGCTGGTGGTCCTTGGCCTGACGGACAGCGCGCGGCGCGGTACTGTGGTGGGCGACTACTGCGGCACCGGGATGCACGGCGGCGCCCTGTACCTGCGTGGGCAGGTTGACCCCTCGCATATCGCCACAAAGTTCGTAGCACTCTCTGAGGCCAACGAAGCGACCTTGGCCGACCTGAAGCCTATCCTGAAGCAGTTCTGTGAGCTCTTCGACTACGACCTGGACCGTATCCTCGACGAGCGGTTCTGGGTCGTGCAACCCTTCAGCCACAAACCCTTCGCGGGGGGCTATGCGGCGAACCCCTAGGGTGCAGAACCGCGCGGTCGGCAGCAGGGGACGCGAAAGCACCAGCCGCATCGGTAGGGATCGGCGTTTTCTTCGGGTGAGCGCGAAGGCGAAGGCCACTCCAGGGGGTGAACCCTGGGAAGCATGGGCGAGAGGTACCGCTCAGCCCTTCGCGGCAGTCAACATCTCCCCCAGCATGCGGCGAACGTCCTCGAACTTAGTTGGGTCAGTCTCGTAACGCACCAACTCGGGCGCTATCTGGTGCACGATGACGTCCACAGTCTGTTGATCCAACACGCGCCTCGCCAGTACCAGATATTCATAGTCCTCCAGGCCGTCGCGGATGCACTCCAGACGTACGGAGGTGACAGGGCCCTTGATGCCGTACCTGGCGCCCGGATAGAACAACGAACCATCACCGTAGATGCTTGGGTTGATGTCCTTCACCGTGGCGATGTCTTCCCAGGGGTCTTTCGTGCTGGCCGGATTCCAGTAGGTCGTGGACCAGTACAGCAGGCCCGTGATGTCGTAGCGATACATTTGCCACATTAGCAGCCGGTGCTGCAAGGCAGCCATGTTGACGAAGAAGTTGCAGAAGGGGTGCCCAGGGCCACAGCACACGTACCACCAGGCCTCCTCTCCCTTCTTCTGTCGCTCGCGCATGAGCTGCTGGATCTCGGGCTTGGAGTAATAGCCTGTGTTGCAGCACCAGATGTCTAGATAGCCTACAAGCTCGTCGAAGGGCGTGAGTTTGTCATCCCAGTCAGGCCCGCGGAAGAAGGGCGAGCACACCTTCAGGCCCGGCGAGAGGGTGTGGACGTGGGCGGCGCGTCTCTTGAGCGTGGTGTACTGGTCCCGGTTGACAGGTTCGTCGAGTGGGTAGATCCAGGCCTTGTGCGCAACGCCTAAGGCCCGCAGGTAACTCCACTCTTCGCGCATCCTATCCTCCTCGTCGGTGTAGGAAACGGTGAAGGCGTTCACGCGCTCATCGCGCAGGTAGGGCACCGCGCGGGAGTCCATCAGGCCATAGGGCAGAGAGTAGGCACAGACACGGTGTTCGAGCAGCTCGTCGTAATAGCGACGGTACAGCTCGTCGTACTCGGGTGTGCCTGTCTTGACGCCGTGCTGCTGGGCGATGTAGCTGCCGGAGATACCGAAGGCCGTGCGGGCATGCGTCCTCCTCGGGAGCCGGAAGGGCCACAGTGTCACGTGCAGTGGGGCCATGATGAAGGGTCCGTTGGTTTCCTGGACGAGCCCGCCTACCAGCCCGAAGGCGCCTACCACCACCCGGAGTTTGTAGGCCCCTGGAGACGCATCCTCGGGCACTCGCAGACGGACCCAGACGGCCTTGGTCTCGCCTGCCTTGAGATCCACGCAGGCCACTTGGCCGTCCAAGGCCAGAGGTACCAGCGGATCTGGGAAGCAGGCATGCCTCCGATCCGCGGGCGTAGGCACGTATTTGACCTCGAACAGCTCGATACAGTTCGGGGCGAGGCGGCGTGTGGGTGACCAAGGCAGAACGGCGACCCTAAGCCTAGGCACGTCCTGCTCGGCACGTAGCACTAACTGGATAGCTTCATACTCCCCGAGAGCTGCACAAAGGCGGCCTGGATGGGGCTGCTGTGGCCGAGGAGTGTCCGGATGAACCTTCTCGGTGGCCGGCGCGAACCAATATTCGACGGGGACGGACACGCCGGGTGCGACGGCAACGGCCGCAAGTAGTGCCAGAACGCTGCCAAGCATAGCACTCACCTCCCTGACAACATGCTCTAATTGTTCTGCGATCTTTAAATTTCCTGGCGTGAAGGAACGTTCCTCTTGGCGGACGCTCGGAGGAAGGCCGCTATGAAGCTGGTAGTGTTGAACGGAGACAAGGCCAACTGTGAGTTTCCACTCGAAGGCTCCGAGTTGGTTTTGGGCCGGCGGAACGACAACGCCATTGTTCTTCCCGCGGACCGACGGATCTCGCGAGTACATGCCCGGGTCTTTGAGCATGACGGCGCTTGGTATATCGAGGACCTGGGATCGGCCAATGGCACCTACGTCAACGACCGGCGCGTCTACACTCCGGTGCGCCTACGGCTGGGCGACAGGATCCGCGTGGGCCGGACCTGGCTCGAAGTGCTGCCCGAGGTAGCGACGTCCCAGGAACGTGAGGCCGCCAAGGTCGTTTCGCTCCTCGAACATGAGAATCACGCCGAGCAGCCTTTAGACGACAACATTGTACTGCAGATGAGTGCGGCGGCCGCGGTGCCCGAGAAAGCCGATGCCGAGAAGCTGCGCCGGCAATTGCTGATACTCACCCAGGTTGCCGAGACCCTCGGCAGTACCCTAGACTTCGACCAACTGCTCGGCCGGGTGTTGGACTATGTCCTCGAAGTCGTGCCCGCCGAGCGCGGCCTCATTCTTCTGCGCAACGCTGAGGACGAGCTGACCCCAATGGTGGTGCGCATCAGGGGCGGTGGTGAGGACACACAGGTCGCCATCAGCACGCGGATGGTTGAGCGGGCCCTGCGCGATGCTGTGAGCATTCTTACTGAGGATGCTCTCAGCGACCAGCGGTTCCGCGACGCCAGTAGTATCAATGAGTTGCGCATAAGGTCGGCCATCTGCACTCCCTTGATCCACCGGGGCGAGCCCTTGGGCGCCATCTACCTCGACACGACTTCCGATACGGAGATCTTCAGCTACGACGCTGTGGAGCTGCTCAACTCCATCGCGCCTCAGGCCGCGTCGTCCATCGCCAACGCCAAGCTGTACAGCCAAGTGCGTCAGGCTTACGACGAGCTCAGCCAAGCACAGGAACAACTCCTGCGGACCGAGAAGTTGTCCAGTATAGGGACACTGGCGGCGGCTATAGGGCATGATATGGGCAACATCCTCGGCCCGATGAGCATACTGGCGGAGCGCCTAGCAAGGAAGGGAGAACTGGACGAGCAGAGCCGCGAGATACTGCTGCAGCAGGTGAGACGGCTGAACACGCTCTTGCGACGACTGCTGTCGCTGGCTCGGCCGCAGGCAACCGAGAAGAAACCTGTCGACGTCAACGAGGTAGTGGACGTCATTGCAGGCCTGGTGACGACCGAGGCCCGACATCGCGGGCTTGAACTACGCGAAGATCTATCCGAGGGCCTGCCGCTGGTGGAGGCCGATGCAAGTCAGCTCGAGCAGGCGCTGCTGAACCTGGTCATCAATGCA
>JAKORR010000022.1 GCA_029777735.1 Armatimonadota bacterium
AAGACCGTCAGCAAAAAGACAGCCGCCCGTGCAGGTATGTCAGCCCGCCGCGGAGAAAGGTTCCACGTAAGCACGGCTACATTGTACCATTGCATTTGGAGGGACTACAAAGGCGCGCGGTCTTCCGGGAGGCAGATTTGTGCGTCGCGAGCTTGGCGGGTCGCCTGTCGAGTGAGTGATTCCCTCGGGACAACGCGGGGGATCACGCGGGGGGAGGAGTTCCATGGGCAAGGAGACGCGAGCGTCGGACTGGCGCTTGATCGTTGGAGTGACCGCCTTAGTATTTGCAATGGCGGTGGCGACAGCGGCCGTAGACACGTTGGGCCGGGCCTCCCCCGCCAGCCGGCTTGCCGCACCGGCGGGAGTGACGCCTGCAGACATGGCCGGGTTCCCGGAAGCCTGGCGGCGGGTTCAAGCAGGCAGCAACGACTGGGCACGCAAGTACGACCTTGACAAGAATGGCCTTCTGAATCACCTCGACGCCGCGCTGATGGTCGAGAATTTCCTGCTGTCTGGGCCGCCTGTGATCCCGGCGCTGACGAACCTGTTCTTCCTGCATCACTCCACGGGCGAGGGGTTTGTCGTGGAGGGCGATATGCGCGGGCAGATCGCGGAGTTCAACGCAACCCACGGAACAAAGTTCGAGTTCTGGGACCATCAATACAACGAGCAGGGACTGCGCGACCCTGAGGGCACCTTATTGGGGCGCAACCAACTACGAGGTGCCGGGGGGACAACACGGCCCCGTCAAGGCTGCACGATCTGTGGACGTCTACTGAGCCCGACTGGAAACACACGCGGGACCTCATCATGACCAACCACGAAGTCATCGCCTTCAAGTCGTGCTTCCCGGCCTCCCTCATCATCTCGACCGACATGTTGAATGAGTATAAGCAGTGGTATACGGACATGCTGAGCTTCTTCGACCAGCACCCAGAGAAGCTCTTCGTTGTGATGAGCACGCCGCCGCTGCACCGCCTGGCGACAGACGCAGCGTCGGCAAAGCGCGCCCGCGCCTTCGCCAACTGGCTCAAGAGCGCACAGTACCTGGGTGCGCGTCGCAACGTCGTGTGTTTTGATGTGTTCGACCTGCTGGCCGACCCGTCGTCCGGGTGGGCCAGCGCCAACAAACTTCGGTGGGAATACGAAGGCAGCCACACGAGCGACGACTCGCATCCCAATACCGCGGCTAACCGCATAGTGGGCCCCGCCCTGGCCGACTTCCTGTGCGAATCGGCCCTGGCCTACGAGAGGTGAGATGGACGCCACAGCACCCGGTACGCAGGCGTGGCGATGGGAGAGGGGAAGCCGAGGCAAGCGGCATGGACTACGAGACGTCGTGTGGGGAGAGCGGGCCAGCGTCTGGCCATCGCAAATAGTCGCGGCAACAGGAGCCGTACAGTATGGACGACGAGTTGGAGCCAGAAGAGCCGGTTGAGGACCAGCCTCCCGAGGAGGTCCTTGACGTGGAGTTGGGGCCTGAGGACGAAGAGGAAATCCTCGATGTAGTGGTGGACGAGTCGACCGAGCCACCGGCCTGCCCGGAGGCGTTCGCGCCACCGGCCGATGCATCACCTGGGGGGAAGCCAGGGAGCGCCCAGCCGTCGAGTGCCCAGCTGGGGGTGGTGCTGCCGGCCGTTGAGGAGCCTCTGCCGCCGGTTGACGCGACCGTCGTCGAGGAGGCTGAGGCCGAGCGCTTGGAAGCCGCCTGTGCCTATACAAGACAGCCCTTCCTAGTGTTGGCCAAAGAGTGTGGAAAGGGGGCCTACAAGATCATAGGGACCGTGCCACTGCCACCGGGAACCCAGATCGGGCAGCCTGCGGGGATCGGGCGACAGCTGCAGGGCGCCTTCTTCTTCGACTCCTACGAGGGTTGTCCGCATTGTGGTGCGGGCGGCCTAATACTGTGCCGGGCCTGCGGGGTCATCTCCTGCGGAGCAACGGACCCAAAGAGCGGCCAGTTCCTGCCCTGCCCGGGCTGCGGGACCAAAGGGCCTGTTGTGAGCGAGGCGGCTTGGTCGGTGTCCTCTCTCGGCCAGGGCAAGGGTAAGGGCGGCTGGTGAGAGCCGATGCCAAGATGAGCGCAGGCGCGCGGGAAGCTAAGCTCCCGCCGCACCCACCTCGGCCTGGAAGTCCGGTATGGGTATAACGGCGGCGCCATGTTCAATGGAGTCGTGGCTCGCCGCCATGAGGGCTGAGATGTTTAGTGACATCCATACGTCCACTTCGGGTGGGCGGTTGTTCAGGACAGCCTCGCGGAACTTCCAGGCCGTCACATAGTCGCTGAGGTTATGCTCCACCTCGGCGGCCTTGGCCTCGAGCTCCCGGTACCACTCAGGCAGGTATTCCTCGAAGTCACTCAGCGGCTGCCACTCGTTCTCCTTCGTGTGGCCGTGCACGTAAACCTTGTGGTCGTCGCCCAGGCCGCGCGGAGCCTCGTAGGCGCCCTGTGTGCCCTGCACGGCGTAGTACAGGTAGCTCGGTGGTCGATAGGAAGCCGTATCGTAGCGCAGCTTGATGAGCTTGCCTGAGGCCGTATGGCAGAGGGTGATGATACAGTCCTCCAGGATCGATCCGGGAGCGAGGTGAGGCCCACTGCCAAAGCAGACGACCTCGCGCACTGGCTCCTTGAAGAAGGAATACAGTGGTCCCAGGCTGTGGGTTGGGTACATGTCGCCACGCACTTGGTGAAGCATCGCACGCCAGGTGGGTCGTCCCTGCGCGTCGTGCGTCCAGGCCTTACAGTCATGCACATACTCGCTTTCACCGAAGTAGATGTCGCCGAAGACGCCCGCCTCGACCATCGAGCGAACGTGAGTCACATGGCGCATGAAGCAGTAGTTCTCAGCCATCATGTAGGTGGCGGGGCTACGCGCCGCAGTGTGCGCCAGAAGCCACAGATCACCCCAGGTGAAGCCTGCCGCCACTTCGCTGAGGACGTGTTTGCCAGACTCGAGAGCCATTGACGCCTGGGTCGCATGCTCGGGGAGCGGCGTGGCGAGGAAGATGGCGTCCACGTCGGAGGCGACCAGGTCCTCGAAGCGCGTGAAGAGCTGTGATATACCCCGCTGCTCACCAACCTGCTTGAGGCGGTCCTCGTTTATGTCACACAAGGCGGTCACCTGGCAGTCGGGCAAGTGGTTAAATACAAAAGCGGTCTGGCCTCGTCCGAGTCCCGCGATCCCTACATGGAGCATTGCGATGAGCTTCCCTCCAGGTTTCTGTGGGCACTACACACAGCGCCAAGCACCGGTTTCGCCACGGGGAACGTCCTTCCTCTGAGATACGTGTTCGGTTGCAGGTTCGCGCCTTGGAGGAACGAAAACAACACCGCAGAATCGAGGAGGTCCGCAATGGCTCTGGCTTACGCAGCAGTTGGGCTTTTTGTCTTTGCCCTGTTTCAGGGAGCCAGTGGTGGTCGTGGGGGAAAACTTGGCCGTGGCCTCATGTGGCGGAGGCTGCCCGATGGCAAGGTCTACCTGGGATGGCGACTGCTCGCCGACGACGCCCCACGGACTGGATTCTATGTCCTCCGTAGGCCTCAGGGCGCCTCGGAGGAGGACTGGCATCAGCTCACCGCTGCCCCGATCCTCGACAGCTCCAACTATCTCGACGAGCTGGCGGACCCACAGCAGGGCTATGAGTACGCGCTGCAGCCCTGCCTGGGAGAAGTGGATGGGCCGGTGGAAGCCCAAACAACGGTATCGGCGGGTGTCAGTAAGCCCTATCTCTCCGTGCCAATGGACGGCGACTACCAACCTATCCAGGCAGTGGTTGGCGACCTCGACGGCGATGGCGAGTATGAACTGGTCATCAAGCAGCCCTTCTTCAACACCGATCCCTACCCCCACCCCGGTTACTGGAAACGAAGTGAGGGCACCTTCAAGCTCGAAGCCTACAAGCTCGACGGCACTATGCTGTGGCGGCACGACCTGGGCTGGTCCATTGAACAGGGCGTGTGGTATGCGCCTTACACTGTCTTCGACCTGGACGGCGATGGGCGGGCCGAGGTCATCACCAAGGCAGGTGAGGGTGATCCGCGGGAACCAACAGGGCACGTGACCTCTGGCCCCGAGTGGATCCTGGTACTGGACGGACGAACCGGCGAGGAGAAACACCGCTTGCCATGGCCATCGCGTGAGGGCTTCGAAAATTACAACTACTACTCCCGTAACTACTTGTATATAGCGTATCTGGACGGCCGCCACCCCCACCTGATCGTGCAGCGCGGCACCTATGGGTTGATCAAGATCGAGGCCTACGATGGCGCGATGGAGCGAGTGTGGAATTGGGAGGCTACAGGGGAGTACGAGGCGTACCGGGGGCAGGCCGCACACACGGCTGTGGCGGCAGATGTCGACGGTGATGGACGGGACGAGATTGTGTTTGGCTCAGCTGCGATAGATGATGACGGCACAGGTCTGTGGTGCCGAGGTGAAGGGCATCCGGACACGATTCATGTCGCACATATCTTGCCCGACAGCGAGGATCTGCAGATCTTCTACGGTATTGAGCCGCGACACGAAAGGCACGCTGTGTGTCTGGTGGAGGCAGCGACGGGCAAGATGATTTGGGGATGCGACGAGTCCACGATTCACGTACACGGCCAGGGGATGGCAGGAGACGTGATAGCCAACGAGCCCGGCATGGAGCTATGGACGCGAGAGGCTGACGGCAGACGTTGCTGGTTTTGCACTGCGGACGGACGCGAAATCGAGGGAGAGTTCTCCGACTGGCCTCTGGCCCTGTTTGCGGTGTACTGGGACGGTGGGCCCACGAAGGCTCTGGTCAACCCGGCGACCTGCCGTATCCTGAGGTACCCGGAGGACGAGTACCTAGACTTCTCCGAGGAAGGCGTCAAACCATGTATTCTCGGCGTGGCCGACCTGGTAGGGGACTGGCGTGAGGAAGTGCTGGTCTCAGTTCCCGGCGAGGTTCGGATCTACACAACGGCGATTCCCGCGACCGAAAGGCGCGTGACGCTCCTGCACGATCGTATGTACCGTACCGGGGCTGCACGGTCAGGGTCGGGCTATCCCTGCCAACCCCAAGAGAGTGGGGTCCTGCTGGAAGCGGGTAAGGCGCGCACGGGTGAAGACTTCTGGGAAGGCATCCTCTGAGCTGCACGGCTCGCACTCGCACACCGAACGACGCCGGCCTCCGGTCCTCTGAGAGCTGGTGGCGATTTTCGGCCCCGGAGGCTGAGATATGAGCGAGCAGATTAGGCAAGAGATTCTCGACGGTAGACATGGTCTTGAGTGAATCATTGACGGGTATGAGCACCTGGGCCAAAGCCCCTCGGGACACGTGGTCAAGACTTGTCGAAGCGCGGGTGGATAGAGAGGACGTGATCTCGGGTCGATGCTAGAGGTGACTGCCTGGACTGGAGCGGAGAGCGAGGTTGCACCGCGCCATGTCCCTGGCGAAGGAGGAATACCGATGACCTGGGCTTTGGTTTGCCTGTTAACAGCCTGGCCGCAACAGGCAGCAGGAAACGCGCCGGCGGAGTTAGCGGTGAATGGCAGCTTTGAGCAGGGAACCGAGAGCGGTAGGGCGCCGCTGGGCTGGTCGTGGCCGAGCGCCAACGCCGAGTGGGTGAGGGAAGGGAATCGCCACTGGATTCGGCTGCGCGACAACGCTTCCGTGGGCCAGACCATCAAACTTGAGCCAGATTGGTGGAAGATTCGCGTATCGGTACGCGTGCGTTGCCAGGAGGTGGTGCGGGGTGAAGAGAGCTGGCACGATGCGCGCGTGGCAATGATGTTCGCCGACGAGAAGGGCGAGCGCGTCGGTGACTGGCCATCGGTGCTGAACTGGACGGGCACTTTCGATTGGCGCGAGGAAGCTAAGGATTTCACGATCCCGCGCGGTTCAA
>JAKORR010000188.1 GCA_029777735.1 Armatimonadota bacterium
CCCCGCCCGCACCAGTCCCTCGACCGACGTGTTCTTGGCCCGCGCTAGCACGTCCGCCTGCCCGAAGTCCCCTGCCTCCAGCCCGTACTGCGAGAACCAGTCCACGCAGAACCTCGTGTCCGTGTCCAAATCACCCTCCTGGGCCGCCAGGTAGGCGTCCAGCTCCTGGTTGATGATCTGCAGCGCCGTGCGCACGCTCATAGGCGTGCCGTCGGCCTCCAGGACCTTCGAGTAGCGCGAGAAGACTGCCATGCCGGGGCCTATGGTGGCCTGGGCCAGGTCCACGGGAGCGATCGCGCTGGAGGTAAGCAGGGCGAGGGCGGGAGGAAGCTCCTTTCGCAGGGTGGCGATGAACTCGCGCCGGGTAGCCATCGGTGCGTCCTCTGGCCGCGGGCGACACGCCAAAACGATCGAGGAGGACAGAGCATTGGTGCCGATCTCTATCATGCGCCCGGTACGCTCCGTCTGTATCGGCCACGTCCCGGTCACACGAAACCCCGCCTGCAGAAGCCCGCGCAGCATTGTCTCCCAGCCAGTGGAGACAGCGGGCAAGCCGTTGGCGGCATCGTCGCCCTCCGACTCAGCCTGCTTGAAGGCGTAGTATAGGGTCATCGGCAGGTCAAGGCTCTGGGCTTCGCGTAGCCTCACGAAGGCCCTCCCGAGGCCTTCCTCGAAGAAGGCTGTCGCGGCTGCCTTGTCGCCGCCGAACCGATGGGGTGTCGCGACCAGCTCTTCGCTCTTTGGCGTCAGGACCGTGGAACACAGGGACGGGAACACGCGCGCAAGGGCACGCCGAAGCCATACGTAGAAGTAGTCCGAGAGGTCCGCGTAGCCGATGTTGTCGTAGTACGGCGGGTCCGTCGCGACCAGAAACGTATGACCGTCCATCCACGCTCCGGTCACGTCCACCTGGGAGACAGAGACGGTTCCCGCAGTCGCAGGCCATGCGTCAAGCACTCCCGGCGCCCACTGTGTGACCTCATCCCAACCACAGTTAATGCCAGAGAAGGGGTTGGCCTCAGGGAAGTCCCAGGCCATCGGCAGGGCCTGACGTGCGAAGACGTGTCCCACAGTGCCACGTGGCATCCACGTGGCGATCGTCGACCAGTAGTCCGCAGCTTTGTCCACAGCAAAGGCGAGATACGTAGCGACGGCGTCGGCATAGGCTTGGGCGCCGGTGCCGCCCTCCTCCAACCCCACCCCGTCGTCGGCCAACCCGGCGGCGATTGCGTCCCGCTTCACCCTCTCCCGCGCCTCCCCCACCAAATCACTGAAGGTCGTCAACGCCACAAGCTGTCGGGGAGTGAAGAGGTCTGCGTGCTTAGTCATTCCATACAGCTGTACACGG
>JAKORR010000189.1 GCA_029777735.1 Armatimonadota bacterium
CCTGCAACCGTGCAACTCCCTCGTACAAGACTGAGCAGCGCTTCATGAACTGTGTCTTTTTGTCCCACGTCACCCACGCCGTCATCAACGAACCGTCGGCATTCTTTACAACATCCTGAGGGATTCGCCCTCGCTCGAACTCGGCGGTATCACCCTCCAGCATGTCCTCGTAGTTGTCGTACCGGCTCACCAGGTAGCCCAGGGCCTTCACGCGCTCCATTTGCTCCGCGTTCCACTCCCCATTGACGATGGCGTGGCGTACTCCCATACGCCTTATCTGCAAGCATATAGTGGGGTCTATCCCCCAAAAGTCGGGCGCGCCTGCTATTCGCTCAAGCTGTGGTCGTGTCTTCATCTTTTCACGCAGGGTCTTGAGTACGCCCGTCTTCATGGCGTAGGCCCGGTACCATTTGCACATGGCTACGAATCCGCCCTCGTTGAAGAACCCATAGCGCACCGAGCGCGCGTACCCTAGCTTGCCCTTCTCGGGGTCATGATAGGCCACGGGAACCAGCCGCATATCGGCACCGCGTGGCTCCAGCACGAAACAGCCATCATCGGCATCCTCGCACATCACGGCGTAGGCGCGCCCGTTAGCCAGCCCATAGCCGACCCAGGGCATGTCCAGGCTCCCGGTGGACCAGGCCCGCCCGCGGAACCGTGTGTCGTCATCCCGCACAGCGATACCATTGCAGTAGGCGGCAGCAAAGACTTCCGCTGGCTCCGCAGTGCTCACCGGCGCCAAGACTGTAAAGCGCTGGGTGTCGAAATCGCGCGGCTCGCGGTCCACCTCGACCACCAGGTCAGCAGGTCCCTCGAAGCGCAGCGTGATCACACCTTCCCAAATGTGTCGGCCCGTCACCGAGCACACGGGGCCCGTCGCCCGCAGTCCGTCCTTCGTAGCCAGTGGCTCCACCGACGTGAGGAAGACAGGCGGCGTTTCGCTGGCCCGGGGCTCCTGGCCCGTCGCAGCGAAGGTCGTCCGCGCAAAGGTCTCAGGCGCCGAGTGCCGCCAGGAGCGCGGGAAATAGAGCTGATGGCGCCGCCCACCCTCCTTGGAGTCCGTGTCGTTGATCCCCAGCGCGAAGGGCAAGACCTGCGTTCCTGGGGCCTTGCCCCCGGGCCACGGCAGCGAGAACTCGGCCTCCCAGCCCCCTTCGACACGTCGGGAGAAAACCTGCGCTCCCTCAACTGTGCCCTTGCCCATGGCCAGCACGACTCCGCCTGGCGGCGCAGGAATCAGCGCATACTGCTGGTCGCCCAGCCAGAACTC
Source organism: Armatimonadota bacterium (assembly GCA_029777735.1). Lineage (GTDB taxonomy): Bacteria > Armatimonadota > Zipacnadia > Zipacnadales > FEN-943 > JAKORR01. Next base: position 1,274 of record JAKORR010000189.1, read on the forward strand.
CACGCTGTCCCACTCCCACCAGTGCTCCTCACCAGCTGAGGGGAAAAAGATACTGTCGTCCTGCACACTGACGGCGACGATAGGCCCTTCTGCTCGCCAGGCCAGGTGAAACCAGCCGGACAGGTCGGCGGGCGACGGTCGCTCGCGCCCCTCTGTCATGTCTGTGGCGCCCAGGGCGATGCGCGGCGCGGGCCACTCATCCCGCCCAACTGTGCCGTCTACCTTGACGGTCTCGCCCGCCGCCGGCGCGGTCCACGCCGTTGGGGCCACAGGCCGCGTCGTGCTGGCTGTCCATTCCTGCCCACACCGCTTGTCCAGCACGCTGAAGGCGGCGGATTGGGCGTCAAGAGTCACGCGAAGCGTCGCGTTCTCC
>JAKORR010000190.1 GCA_029777735.1 Armatimonadota bacterium
CCCACTCCGCCCTCCCGCCGTCCCTTGCGGCTTCACCGCTACCTCCGGCGAGCAGGCCCCGTGCGGGGTTTTCTGCGTTTGTCGCGGGCTGCTCGAACGCAACGGGTTCACCCCTCTCCTGACGTTCGGCCCTTCCCGGTCGGGGCGTCCCCCTGCCGGTACTATGGCCTTTGCTGACTTCTGCCGGTTCAGCCGGGCCTCTCGGCCCGGGTTACCAGCGTTGCTGGCGTTCCCGGCAGACCTCCCCGGGTAAGGACGCTGACCTTCGCCCCGCACCCGCCCCATCTACTGCACCGCCCTTTGGCAGCCTCGGGTTTTGCTGTGGTTCGCCAGCTCACCCAGGCGGCACAGCCTCGTATGAGGTTCGTGTTCCTCGGGTCGTGGCTTTGCCTCCGGCTTCCTCCAGATTCCGCCTCGCGACGGACACCCTTGCCTTTGGCTAGCGGGCTCGTGCTGCCTCGCCCGCAGCGGACTCTCACCGCCAAGTCAGCGCCCATGCCGGGCGCACGAACGAAGGCGGTCCCGCCGGCAGCGGCGGGACCGCCTTCTTCGTTCTTCAAGTCTCAAGTCCAACCGTAGCCCAGAGGGGATGGTTCCGATGCGCATCCCAACCGCCCATTTCCAGATCAGCTCGCCTGAACAACCGAAAGCAGCGAGGCCATGAACGGGAGCACTCACAGTACCCAGAGGCCCAAAGAGGAAGTCATCTCCGGCCACGATGGAATGCCTGACGAGGTGGTAAAGGTCCGCGGACACACAAGGTCAGCCCTGCGCATCTTGGACCAACCTCTCCCATATGATACAATAATACAAAATTACCCACTATATACAAGTGTCGGTCGCGGCCACGGTTCGCGTGGAATGGAGGGTAGATATGGACGACAGCCGGCTCCTTGTTTCGTCACCCATCACGATTGAGCTCACGTCGGATCCCACGGTGAACTATGCCGTCCAACAGAACGACGTACGCATCGTAAAGCGGGTGCGCGTGACCAACACCGGGGCGGACGACCTGACGGATCTGCGCGTCGTCATCACAACTGAGCCCGCCTTCGCTCACCGCTGGGAAGGATCAGTCGCCAGGCTCGATGCGGGCGCGACTCGGGACCTATCCGATATCGACCTCTCCCTCTCCCACGGTTTCCTCGCCCAACTGCAGGAGGCCGTAAGGGGCAGCATCTGCGCGTCTGTATTCCAGCGTGAACAACTGCTAGCCGAGTGCCGGGTGCTGATCGACGTCCTGGCCTACGATCAGTGGAACGGCACTCGCGCCATTCCTGAAATACTGGCTGCCTTCGTCATGCCAAACCACCCGGATGTTGAGCAAACCCTGCGACAGGCGGCATCTCTGCTCCAGCAGTGGACTGGCGATCCCTCGCTCGATGGGTACCAGCGTCGTGATCCGCAACGTGTCAGGCTTCAGGTGGCCGCCATTTATGGGGCCATTCAAGCGCGGCAGATTGGGTACTGCGGACTGCCTGCCAGTTTCGAGAAAGAAGGACAGAAGATCCGCACACCCGACCGAATCTACCAGTCCGGCCTCGGCAACTGTCTGGATCTCAGCACACTGATGGCTGCCTGTTTCGAACAGGCGGGGCTCCACCCCTTGATCTGTCTCGTCGACGGGCATGCCTTTCCGGCCGTCTGGCTGGTGGAAGAATCGTTCGCCGACAGCCTGATCGACGACGCTGTGGTGATCCGAAAGCGCGTCGACCTCGGCGAAATCTGTCCGCTCGAGGCTACCGCTGCCGTTAAGGGAAGTAACCTAACCTTCGACCAGGCCGTCACGACCGCGCGGCCGCACCTGGACGACCCCGGGCGCTTCCTGTACGCGCTGGATGTCAGGCGGGCGCGAGCCGGCGGAATTCGACCACTTCCGGTCAGGCGGGCTGACGGCAGCATCTCCACTGAACCCACCATGGCGGACACGGCAACTCCCCCCGTACCAGCGCCCCCGCACCCCTGGCCCCAATCCGCTCCTCTGTCAGCGGAGCCACCAATAACCCCGGCCTCACGGCTCGAGCGCTGGAAGCGGAAGTTGCTCGACCTGAGTTTGCGGAATCGGTTGCTCAATTTCAAAGAAACGCGCACGACTGTGCCGTTGCTCTACCCGGATCTTCCCGCTCTGGAGAACGCCTTGGCTGAGGGCGAGCAACTGCACTTGTACCCACGGCCACAGGACTGGGTCCGAACGGCCCGGGATCAGGACGTTCACCGTCGGCGTACCGGCCGCGACGGCGAACGAACCCTCCTGGCGGCCGAGTTAGGTCAGCGCAGACTTCGCTGTGATCTGGAGGGCGCTGAACTGACCCGGCGCTTGACGGAGACCTACCGCGCTGCCCGTTCCGATCTGGAAGAGAATGGTGCCAACACCCTCTACCTCGCCCTAGGAATGTTGGTCTGGTATGAGTCCAACAGCAGCGATCAAGCCCGACGCGCGCCAATCCTCCTGATCCCCGTCGAACTCGTGCGCCACTCCGCGCAATCCGGTTTCACCATCCGGCGGCGGGATGAGGACGCGATGGTAAACGTGACCCTGCTGGAGTTTCTGCGGCACGAGTTTGGCCTCATCATCAACGGCCTAGAACCGCTCCCCGAGGACGAGGCCGGCATCGACGTTGATCTGGTTCTCAGCCGGGTTCGCCAAGCCGTGAAGCACGTTGACCGGTGGGACGTGGCTGAGGCGGCGTACATCGGCCTTTTCTCATTCACCAAATTCCTGATGTGGCGGGACTTGGAGGCCAAGTCGGACGACCTGCAGCAGAACAAGCTGGTCTCCTGCCTCATCAACTTTCCCACCCAGCCACACCCGGCGGTGGGGGAACTGCCGAACCCCAGTCGGCTCGATGTCGACTACTCTCCCAGCGAGACGTACTGCGTAGTCGGCGCCGATTCCTCTCAGCTTGCGGCCATCTACGCAGCTGGAGAGGGAAAAAGCTTTGTCTTGCATGGTCCTCCTGGAACGGGAAAGTCCCAAACGATCACCAATATCATCGCCCAGGCGCTTGCGCAAGGGAAGACCGTCCTTTTTGTGGCGGAGAAGATGGCAGCGCTCAGCGTGGTACACCGGCGCCTGGAACAGGTGGGGTTGGGCCCTTTCTGCCTCGAGCTCCACTCCAACAAAAGCCGCAAGGCAGATGTCCTGGCGCACCTCGGTGAGACACTCAAACTTGGGGGGCTACAGCGACCGGCGGCCTGGCACGCTGAGGCGAATCGCCTGGCAGAGATGCGGACTGAGTTGAACGAATATGTGCGTGCACTGCACGAAGTCCGCTCCATGGGGGAATCCTTCTTCGATGCGCTCTCCCATCTCGTGGTTCTGGGCAGCGGCCCCCGAGTCCAACTTGATCCCCAGTGGCTCGCCGGGATC
>JAKORR010000191.1 GCA_029777735.1 Armatimonadota bacterium
GAGGTCTACGAGGCCGCCGGAACCGTGGGCTTCTTCGCGCCGAAGAGCATCTGGCCCTTCTGGGCCGCGCTCACCGTCGCGGTCATCTTCCTCGGCCCTGCCCTCCACCAGGGCTGGATCACGCTGATCGGCATCGCGATGGGCATCTGGAGCTGCAGCGGCTGGGTCCTCGAGTTCTACCGCGGCGACTACAAGCACTGATCACTGCTGGTTGAGCCGACCCAGCGTGAAGCGCCGGTCCGTTTCGAAACCAACATGCTGAGCCCCGGATCATGCATCCGAACCAGGACCGTGACACGACGAAGGTCCGTATTTGACGGTGAGGGTCTGCCAGCCGCATATGCCGAACTACCTCCCGTCAGCCGCGCAGAATCTATCATGCGCCAGAACAGTTGATGATGAGAGCTTCCGCGCCATCGTATATGCTCAAGGATAGGTGGCGCGCTTGGACCACTGGCGTCATCTGCAGGGAAATTGGCGACTAGGGAGGAGTGGATATGTTGGATCCGAATGGTTTTGTGGCGCGCTTGGCAGCCTGTCTAAATAGCTGGGGGATTCTCCTGACCGAGACTTCTGAGCCCGACATGTATCGACTCTACTATCAGCGGGACTCTCAGGAGTCGCTGGCATATCTTCCTAATCACCGCCTAGCGATATATGCAAAACTGGATAATGGTGACGGAATGAGCTTATTGGCGGTCCATATTTTCGAGGCGTTCACGGTCGACGCTCCAACACATCTGAGAGAAATACGCCTCTCGGGGTCGCGAAGCGTGCCACGGGTATGCGAGGTTAGAGACGCGGGGTGACCCTCTTGAGGTGTCGGCCTGCCTCGAACGCGGTGAGTGATGAGGTTGACAGCCCCAGCTTGCATCCCAGAGACCGGATGCTCGGGTCGTCGAAATGTGGCTCGCGGTGAGGCCTAGACTGGTGGCTGGCGTGGCACGACCCAGAGTTGCCGACATTGTTCGGTACTGGTGCGGTGAGCTGTGGCGTATTCAGTGGTCCGGCTGACCTCTACGGATATGCGGGGACAGAGAGTCCTACGGAGTGTTCTCAAGGTATTGTGTGGGGCGCTCGCATCGATCTGGCCCGTTGGCTGGGGCATGGCTCAGCGATCTCAGTCTCGTGGTGGAAGGCGCCGTGTGGAGTGTCAACAGTACGTCGAGGTCGGGAGAACGCGTCCGTGTGGTGCGACGGTCGGGTTGGCAGTATAAGGGGTGCCTTCGTTTGTTCAGGCGCTGAGCTGACTGAGGGGTATCGCACGGAAGGTGCTCCTGGGTGCTACCTCATGCTAGCCTTGTAAGTGTGAGAAACTTGACGTTTCGTGCGATTTCGGTCATCTTGTCCTGCCTGCTCTTTTTTTGCGCAGTTCCCCAGGCGCAGGCTTCGACTCCCAAGCTACCTGTTGCTCCGATCTGGACCGGCTGTGCGCAGTCGGCGAAAGAAGAGAAGCGAGTCCGTGATTTTGGTAACGGGCATACCCTGAATTGTGGGAACAACAGTCGGGGGTATCGGCACATCGTAGGGCGCCACAAGAATGATTTCGCGGAAAATGCTGCTACTTTCCTCACGGCGCGAACGTGGCGCGACCTGGCAGACTTTGTGATGCTGTGGACAATTGACGACGCGGATCGAGTCAGGCCAGCCGGAGGTGGGAAATTCTGCCATGACAGGTATTTTTATCTAGCCAACTCTCATGGCAGGGTGGTGCTCACTCAGCGATTTATCGTCATCACAAACGCTCAGCAGCAAATCATCACAGCGTACCCCAGTGGAAAGAGTCGCTGCTAGAGTCTGCGCCCCAGGGTTTTCGCATCGAAGAGATGTGTAGGTATGGAGAAGGTGCTGCTGACTTAGGGTGATGGGGCTGCCTCAAGGGTTCCATTGGGTAACCGAGTAGCAACTTCTTGGGCCTTCTTGCCGGGCCCTCGGCAACAAGCCGCAACGCACGCTTGCGAAGCTCCGGCGGATACTTCCTCGGGGCTGGCGTGATCATCATCCTCTCGGGCGTGAGACCCTCCAGTAACCTCGGAGCGATTCACTTGGCTCCGTGTGAGCTGTTCGGGCGGCTGATGGCATCCTCGAGCGATATCACAGCGTTGGTCTGGAGGAGGCCGCGCCGGTAACGGCTTGCCGACGAGCAGCTGCCGGATCGAGACCACGGCGGCGAGCCTGACTCAGGGCTCGACGCGGATCCCCTCGGCCCGGGCGGCGCGTGCGAGCCTGCTGTCGCGGGTCGCCAGCGGCGCATCGCGGCGGATGGCGAGCTCCAGGTAGAGCGAGTCGTGGGCTGAAAGGCCATGCCGACGGGCGAGGCGGGTCACCCTCGGGCCGGGGAGGGCGTGATCGACGACGATGCCGAGTGCGTCGACCGCCTCCATCACGGCGTCGCTGGTTATGTCAGTGACGCGCCCGCGTCGCTCTGCGACGAGGAGGACGTTGCGCAGCTCGGCCCACAACAGGCCGGGCGCCAAGATCTCGTCGTAGCCGTCAAAGAGCGCCTCAAGGTCTGGC
>JAKORR010000192.1 GCA_029777735.1 Armatimonadota bacterium
AGGTCGGAAAAGCTCGATTGCATCGGTCAGGGGCTTGTAAGGGAAAGGATCGAGGGATTATCTCGCGTCTGCTCGTGTGTCGGGGCGGGCGGGGAATAAATCAGCGTTTCCTGAGCGGCCCGACCTGGGCGACTTGGTGCCCGACCTGCCGGGCTACACCGAAATGAGCCCCAGCGGGCGGGGTTATCACGCGATCGGCTACGGCCCCCACTTTCCCACCCTGGGCAGCAACTCGACCGGGATCGAAGCCTATGCAGCCGGGCGATTCTTTACCGTCACGGGCGAGGGGGCCGGGATCGGGGAACCCTGCGACCTATCCGACTTCGTGGCGTCGCGACTTGCCCCCATGCACAAGGGCATGGCGAGCAATGCCCCCACGACCACACCGGAGGCCGCCCCAGCGCAGTATGTTGATGCGGCTGTCCAAAGAGACCTGCGCAGCGCATTGACGGCGCTGCGGGCCGATGATCGCGACACGTGGGTGAGGATGGGGCACGCGCTCAAGACCATTGGCGAGCCGGGCCGGGCGCTGTGGCTGGAGTGGTCCCAGACTTCGGACAAGTGGCAACCCGCTGATGCGCGCCAGTGGGACACCTTCAAGCCGCTCGCAACGAGCTACCAGGCGGTCTTTGCGGAGGCGCAGCGGGCTGGGTGGCTCAACCCAATGAGCAACGCGGCGCGCATGGAGGGGGCGGACATCTCGGGAATCCTGGGGTCAATCGCGGCCGCTTCAGCAGCCCCAGCTGCAGCTTCCTCTGTGTGGCCGGCCGAGTCTGGGAGCATTGCGGCCTACTTGGACACGCCTCCGCCGGAGCTGCATTGGTTTGCCCATGAGCGACTGCTGGCGAATCGTGCCCACCTACTCACCGGCGTAGGTGGTACGAGTAAGACGACCTGCCTTTACCACCTGGGAATTGGCGCGGTGACCGGCCGGGTCCCCTGGGGATGGCAGATCGACAGGACCGGAGCTGCCCTGCTGCTGCTCGCCGAGGACGACGCAGGGAACGTGCATCGCACGATTTCCAACCATGTGCGGCATTCGGACCTCTCAAGCGCGGAACAACGCCTGATCGCTGAGCGCCTTCATGTCTTCCCGATGGCGGGGAGGTCCTGCAGGCTCTTGTCTGCCGGTTCAAACGGAACCCTCCATGAAACGGCTGAAGCTCGAGGTCTCTTTGCCCTGGCAAAACGCATACCGGACCTTCGGTTTATTGCCCTAGACCCCGCGCTGGCTCTCACAGAGGGCGACGAGATGAGCCCCGCCCACCAGCGCCGCCTTGGTGAGTTTGTCGACCGGCTGGCACTGGAGACCGATGCCTGCGTAGTGCTGGCCAGTCATGCCGCCAAAGGGGTGACAACTCTTGATGAAGTGGGCAGTCACACGTCGCGAGGCTCTGGAGCGATCACCGACGCTGTCCGTGGGGAGCTTGTCCTGCGCACTATGACAGCGAGTGAGGCGAAGAGCTTCGGCATTTCGGATCTGGCAGAACGAAAGGCACACGTTCAGCTTGTCTTGACCAAGTCCAATGCGGCACCTCCGCGCGCCTTCGTTCCCATCTGGCTGAGGCGCGGCGAGGGGGGGCTGCTCAGCCTCGCGGACTTGGGAGAAGAGATAGCCCGCAGCCCTGTGGGTGTGCGTGAGCAGCGCGCCTTGGAGGTGCTCAAGAAGCTGGCAAGTGTCGGGGCCCCCAAGTTGAAGGACTGGCGCGAGGCCTGCGAGCAAGAGGGCTTGATCACAGCCCCCAATCCGGCGGCAGCAGACAAAGCGATGCAGCGAATTAAGAGCGTCCTGCTGACCTCGGGCCTGATCGAGTCCGGGATGGGTAAAGGTGTTTTCGTGCCCGTCTACGAGGCTGAATAGCCCACATCCATTCCTCCAAGAAGAGGACAACGCCCACACCCGAAAGGACACGGACAACCCCTATAAGGGGTTTGTCCTGTCTGTCCATTTGCGAGGTGTCCAAACTGTCCATGTTTTGTCCGGATTCTGTCCTGATGGTGTCCTGAACCCTCCACGGCGGAATTTCTCGAATCAGGAGCCCACCTTGACCGCCACGCACCTCCTAAACCGCCAGTCCGTCCGCCGCAAAGTCCTTGAGGTCGTCCAGGCGTCCCCGGTCCCGCTCCGGGGTCGAGACGTGGCCCGTCTGGCCGGTCTGAATTACAAGCAGACCATCGACGCGCTGAACAGCCTCCTTGACATGGAGCGAGTGGAGCGTGTCGGGCGCAAACAGACGGCCCGGTGGGCCAGGAAGGCAGAGCCGAAGCCACCCGACCCGCTGAACGACTTCCTTCTGCAGGTCCTCACAAAACGCCAACGGGACGAGATCGAATAGAAATTTTGGGGCGACTATCGGCGGAAATCGACATCACCGAGGCCCGACGATGACCGCCCCTTCTCCCTCTCCCCAGCGGCACTACTCCACCCCCGAGCTCGCCCGCCTCGCACGCGTTCAGACCGTCACCATCAGGACGGTCCTGTACCGGAAGGGCAACTTCCTCGGCCTGACCCCCGCAGTCAAGCTCCCAAACGGCCGCCTGCTGTGGAACGCGGACGAGGCCGACAGACTGGTAACCCCGCGGGGGGCGCAATGAACACCCCCAACACCGAGCTGGCCAGCCTGCTGGTGGCAGACCCGTTCATGTCCGAGCGCTTCGACTCCTGGGACGACGCCATCAAGGCCGCGCTGACGCACCCCATGGCGATCCAGAACATCGAGGCCCTGGAGCGCAAACTGCTCAACCTGGAGCAGGTGCCCTGCCCAGTGATTCACCGCTTCGGCCCAGGGCTCTACATCCGCGAAGTGACGATGCCGGCCGGCACGTTTGCCGTCGGCCACTTCCAGCGCTTCGAGCACATGAACATCTTTCTGAAGGGGCGCGTCACGATCCTGAACGACAAGGGCGGCACTACCGAGTTGGTGGCACCCATGATCTTCGTTGGCAAGCCCGGGCAGAAGGTCGGCTGCATCCACGAGGACATGGTGTGGCAGAAC
>JAKORR010000193.1 GCA_029777735.1 Armatimonadota bacterium
GAAATGTCGCCTAATGAGACAGGGCCGGGTCAATCGCCCGGCCTGACACTTCTGCGCCGGGTCCACGTGTTAGCATAGAATTAAGCCCGGCCCCTCTCGGAAGAACCGGGCTTCTCCTGCTTCATCTTACGTCCGCAAGGGCACCATATATCTGCCCTGGGCAGGGCCTTTGTCCTCTTGCCGCACGTCGGGCATACGTATACAATCAAATGGGCCTCAGCCATCGCTTGCACCCCCCTCAATGCCGCTGAGGGGAGTTTGTCCACGCTGAGTCCCCCTCACGGTGCCAAGGGCTCTAGCTGGGACTTTTATCATACTCCCTGCTCAGGGGCTGTTTGACCGCCTTGCCTCTAGCTGGGCTTCCGCTGAATGCCGCTTCTAGCTGGCTGTTTGCTGTGCCTAGCCTCATGGCAGGTCCTGCAGAGACTCACGAGGTTGTCCAACTGCAGCCGTTTGTGCCACTCGTCGCGCACCGGCTCGATGTGATGCACAGTGTCCGCGAACACAACTCGCCCCCGCTGCAAACAATCCTGACAAAGGTTGTGATCGCGTATGCGGGCGGCCTCACGTGCTCGTTTCCAAGCCGTGCTGGCATAGAACCGGGCCAGCTTCTTATCGCGTCGCGTTTCGTCGTATCGTCGATCATGCTCGGCCTTCTCAGCCTGTGCCCTAACCGCGTGTGCTTCACAGTATCGCTCACGTGTGAGTTTGACACAACCCGGGACTACACACGGGCGTAGTGGTCTTTGCGTTGCCATGTTTACCACTCTCCGCAGTATTGCGTTTTGGCCTTATGCTGTGCCGAACCCTCAATCCATAACCTCGGCCCTATACGGTTCGCCCTTTTGGGCTGCGTATCTGGCTGTAGCCACCTCAACCCAGTACTCCCACATCAGGTCATCGTCCCACGCCCAACACTGACCGCGGGCACCGATAAGCTCAATAAGCACAGCACAACATACACTGGCCGCATCAAATTTTGCACATGTGTCACACCCGTGCCAGGGCGCTGCCCGCGGCGACATGCCGACCGACGATGGCACGGGGCCAATCCAACCTCGGCGTCTCGCCACGCCATCACCCCCACGGGAAAAGGCGGCCCGCTCTGCAGGTCGCCCCATGGTATCACCATATCATGTTTCAACCCCTCAAA
>JAKORR010000194.1 GCA_029777735.1 Armatimonadota bacterium
CGCGGTGCGGCTTTTCGCATACCATACAACCTCACAGGGCCGATTTATCCCCGTTATGCGTGAGAGGTTCCCACTATGTCCGAATTTCGATCCGACGTCCTAGACCTCAGCGACCTCACCGACCGCAAAATACTCCTCAGGCCATCGAATCTCCTATCACGCATACTCCAGCGGCTTCGCTGGTTTTTCGCATCCGGCACACGCCTGATCGCCCTGCTCCTGCTCGTTGTCGGGCTGCCGGGCGTGATTCCCGGCCAACTGGGCAGTGTGTTCCCGTCCGGGCTGGTGCGCTTCCACACGGCAATCAGCGCCGAGCTTGTCGGCATGGCACTGGCTGTACTGCTGATCGACACCGCGAATGAACTCCGCTCGGAACGAGAGCAGAAAGAGGCTTTGATCCTGCAAATGGGCAGCCCGGACAACGGGTTTGCTGTGGAGGCCGTACGGCAGCTAAGAGCGCGAGATTGGCTGACGGATGGATCGCTGCAAGAGGCATGGCTCCGGAGCGCCAACCTGCAAGGGGCGGCCCTTGAACACGCCAATTTGCAACGGACACTCCTAAGTTGCGCCAACCTGCAAGGGGCGAAGCTCTGGAGCGCGAACCTACAAGGGGCTAAGCTCTGGAGCACCAACCTACGAGGAGCACACCTAGAGCGCGCCAACCTGCAAGGAGCAGCACTCCCACAGGCCAACCTGCAAGGGGCGAGCCTCATAGAGGTCGACCTGCAAGGAGCAAATCTCGGGAGCGTCAACCTGCAAGGGGCAAATCTCTGGGGCGCCAACCTGCAAGGGGCGGTCCTCATGGAGGCCGATCTGCAAGAGACGCACCTCGGGAGCACCAACCTGCAAGGGGCAAACCTCTGGGGCACCAACCTACAAGGAGCAGCGAACGCTAAGATAGAACAAATCCGACAACCCGCGTCTCTTGAAGGGGCAACTCTACCAGACGGCACTAAGCTTCCTGATAACGACAGTTGGCACGAGGTCTTCGAAGCGTGGTGCGAAACAGTCCAGCTAGACGACTACGGCTACATCGTGCCCGCGCCGCCTGAGGATTAGGTCCCCAAACA
>JAKORR010000195.1 GCA_029777735.1 Armatimonadota bacterium
CCACGGACGCCGACGCCCCAAGCCCAGATCCCCGTGGGGCATCACACCGCACCGACACCTCAAAGCCACCCTCTAGCCCCATTTCCTGCACGGCTGCCTTGACGAGGTCAAGCTGTCCGTCGAACTCCAGTTCCCATACGCTATCGGCCTGCACGTACTCGTCCAGATCCTGGCTGCGCAGATGAACCCCGGCGAAGGCCACAGGCCGGGCTGTCGCGTAGGCGTAGCGGGCGATAGCTACGTTGATCACGGCACCAGGCTCGCGCGTGGCGAAGGCCGGCAGGTCAGTGGTGCCGCCCGCGAAGTCCAGTCGCACCGGTGCACGAGTGCGCACCGCCGTCTCGGCACCTTGCAAGTGATTGCTCTGCATCGTCACCAGGGCTCCCCGAAGGGTCTGCTTTCGAGACGCACCGGAACCCGCGTCCGACCTTCAATGCGCGCCCGCGTGTCGAGCCCTGTCCGCTCGAGTACCAGCCAAGGCACTTCGCCCATCTTCCAGTCAGCCAGGGCTGTCAAGGGCAGGCGTAGGGGGCTACGCAGCGCTGCCACCGAGAGGCGGCCAGCTGGCATGTCGAGGCTCACGCCCCCCAGTGCCGGAACCAACGCAAAGCCAGCCACCCCCCGCGGGTAATAGTCCAGTGAGATACTCCCTGCGCCATAGTTGTAGACGTCCGTGAAGCAGCCGCGTTTAGTGCGGTTGATGAGAAGCTGCAGCGCCCAGTACCTGTCGATGTTCCCAATTAAGTCGATGCCCAGGTAGGCCGCAGCTGCGTCGCGCCAGATGTTCTGCGAGACCCACAGGTTGTTCTCGTGCGACGTATGCGGCGAGCCATACTGCCGCAGTGTCTCAGCCGCAGCCCTACCCAAGTCGATCCGCAGCCGCTCCAGGTTGAGTTCGGGCAACGCCATGCCGCTCCGCAGGGGGTAGAGCAGCCCGTTTGTCGTATAGATGGAATAGGAATCCCAGCCGCTGGGCGGTCCGGACGGCGTCACGTGGCCCTTCCACGTGTTCCAGTTGTCACCGCGCTGATTGTCCCCTCCGTAAACGCCATAACCGCCCCTTCCGGCCTGGCCGGACAAGCGATCACCAGGGCCCTGGCTCAGGGGTGCGTTCGCGGGAGGCGGGCCATCGGCGGACTCCTGCTGCGGTGGGTCTGCACCCGCGGCCAACACTGGCGTCTGTTGGTTCAGATTCACTACGTAGTGGTCGTCCTTCCAGCCCTCGCTATCTATGGTCCGCGCGATGAGTGCGGCTTGCTCCCGCCACCTAGCCGCCGCGTCTTGCCGCCCTATGAAAAGAGCCATCTCAGCTCCGGCCTTGAAGGCCGCCAAACTGCGCACCGCCAGGTACATCTGGTCAGGTGCGCTTTGAATGGCCGCCGAGCCTTGGTCAATGGTGTTAAAGGTACCCTTTTCAACGAAGCCGTCGCCGTCTGTGTCAGCGTCTATTACGTACTCGAGGAGCTCAGAGACCTTGTCCAACATCTCGCCTACCAGCGTCTCGTCGCCCGTGTGGCGCCAGTACTGGTGCAGCAGCAGGACGAAGTTGGTGTTCTCCTCCACCTCCATATGATGCCCGTAGTCCATGCCGTCGGCCCTGAGGCCCATGCCCATGTCGTGGGGCAATATACCGTTGGTGATGCGCGGTGCCCACTCCTGCAGCGTGAGTTTCATCAGATCGGGCCAGTACTGGAAGTATAGAGGGGCTACGTTATACTCAACGTCTACTGTTGAGTGAAATTTGCAACATCCTTCCCACACGGAGAACCAGTCGTGTCCTGCCTCGTCGGTGAGATACCAGGTATTCATCACCCAGCTCTGGAAGGCGAAGGCCAGGAAGTTCTTCAGGGACTGGGGCAGCGTTGCGTCCGTCACAGTGCGCTCGAAGACGTCGACACGACGTTCTAAATCCTCGCGCGACTCCTCGGCATACCTGACAACCTCCTCAGGGTCCGCGAACAGGCGCGTGTAGACGAACCGGTACCTTTTGCCCAGGGCCTCCAGAACCGGCTCTTGGACCCACGCAACCCACAGCAGGAGCACCTCCACCACGGCGAAGGGATCGAGTGTCACAGTAGCCTCAAGACCGCACAACGGGCGGTCCCAGAGCACCGGCAACACCACACGGCCCTCGCGGTCAGTTTGGAAGGAGCTTGGGTTGGTATCCACGCGCACGCCCGTGATATGAGCGCTCGACGCTACACGCCCCGGCGCCCACTTCTCAGGCACCAACCAGTACCAGTCGGAAGACAGTCCAAAGACCGGCGACCGAAACAGCAGCCCCTTCCAACCCGCGAGCCGTGCACTGCCCACCTGGTCCGAGGGGCGCTGCTCACGTCCCACTACGAGCCGAACGTCCACCTTACGCCCGGTCAGGTTCTCCAGCTTCACGCGCAGTCGAAGATAGGGTGCACAGCTCGCCTTCAGGTCCTGTGGATAGAAGGGCGCATCGAACCGGAAGGTGGCAGCCACGGGCAGGTCCGGGGACCCGGCTTGGTACTCCAGCCATGTCATCCCTTGGCACTGCTCGATGGCAGGAAAAACCGGCACGTCCGGGTTGAAGGGCAGGCCGTACTGCTGGCCGCCCGCGGTGACGGTGAAGTAGTAGTTCAGCGGCGTGTCCTCGTAAAGTTCGGGCGTCTTCTCGAAATACGCCACGTTATAGTCGGCGTGCCCCATCGGCCCGCCCACCATCAAGCCCTTCTGCGGCCTCGGGTTCACCGCGAACCGCGAACCAAAACGACCCAAGCTCGTCTCGTGCACCTTGAGCATCCAGGCGGCCTCGGGCTCGGGTTTGAGGAAGCGAGCACGATCCTCTTGTACTGGCGAGGTCTCGGCCACCCAGTTTTCGCCGCACAGACGGATAAGGTTGATCTTGGCGTTATCGACGATTGCCTTAAAGGCAATCTCTAGCTCGCCGCTGACGGGCACTAGCGCCGTAGTGGCCACTATGACCGCCTCGTTCGGCATGCCGTGTTCCAGGATGTCGAACCGGGGGAAGACTACCTCGCCGTTGATGAGGATGTCGAAAACCCTCTCGCCGCGCGCTGTCCATTTGTTCTCGTTGAAGCCCAGCCGCACTGTGCAGGGCCCGGGCGGCACATCTGAGAAGCGGTACGAGAAGGCGGGCCCCCAGCGCTCGGTTTGGAATAGCTCGTCCCGGTCCGTCTCAGCCACTGGCTGGTCTAGGACCCACAGCTTCGTGGAGCCGAGGACTGTCGCTCGGATAGGCCTATCGGGTTTGGGGGCTGCGGCGCCACCAGCTTGTCCCCAAGCGAGTGCCGACAAAGGGATGAGAATCGAACCGATGGCCCCTAACAGCCACACACGCCGCAGCGGACGGCAGCACGAGGGCTGATGCTGGACAGGCACCACAGCCCGTCCTGACAAAAGGATCTTTGACCGGTTCATGTCGTTAGGTTTATCCTCTCCACGGCTGTCAGACAGCCGGTGATAACGGTTGAGGCGTAGAGACTTTATCAGAATTGCCGCTGGAACGCTTGGTGCGGTCTCCGTCGCGGGCTGTGCGCGCAAGACAGGCGAGCAGCAAGAGCAGGCTGCCATTCCTGCTCCCCCTGAAAAGCCACAGGCCGGTGCCACCCAGGCCGCAGGAGGTAAGGTCGGTAAGAACCGGCATGATCCGCACCCTATCCAGGGTTTGGACGCGGTGATTGCCAAGGGCTCTAACCCGGCTGCCATGCTCGACGCCGGGCTACAGCCCTTCGGAGGCATCGAGGCCTTCGTCCATCGCGGCGATACTGTGATTGTCAAGCCCAACCTGGCCTGGTCCCGAATGCCCGAACAGGCCGCCTGTACCCAGCCTGTAGTTCTCGTCGCAGTGGTCAAGGCCTGCCTGGCAGCGGGAGCCGGTGAGGTGCTGGTCGTCGAGCACCCCTGCGACCGATCCATCGTGACCTTCGACATAAGCGGCGCCCAGGAAGCCCTCCAGGCGATCAAGATACCTCTCATCGCCCTGGAGAGCGAACAGTTCTATTCCCAGGTCGAGGTCAGCCAAGGCGTCAACATCCGCGACGAGC
>JAKORR010000196.1 GCA_029777735.1 Armatimonadota bacterium
ATCGACAACACCCACCGCACCCTGCACGGCGCGCTGCTCGACGCCGAGCTGCTGGCCGACGTGTACCTGGCCATGACCCGCGGCCAGGAGAGCCTGATCATGGCCCTCGACGAGCCGGCACCCCAGCTCGACGATGCCGACGGCGGCGCTCCGCTGACCGAGCGCCCCCCGCTGCGCGTGCTGCGGGCCAGCGCCGAGGAAATCGAAGGCCACGACAAGGTGCTCGCCGAGATCGCCAAGGCCAACAAGGGGCATTGCCTGTGGCTGGCCCCGGAGCCAGCTCCCGCGGCTTGAACGGTCAAGCCGCACACGGACGCAGGCTGGAGAATCCAGCCTGTGTTACCAGGGGCTTGTGCAGCTCACTGCACTATCACTATCACTATCGCCCCTGACTCTCGCGACACAGGTCGAGCGCTTGCTTACGAAAACTCAACGCAGCCGATGACTTCGAGGACGCACTCGCGGGGGTCGGCCTTGAACGGGGTCGCAGCGTCTGTCTGCCAAACTTCATGTCGTTGCCGGGCCGGCGTCGCAGACAACGCCTAAACCCCAGGCCAGCAGCAGCGGGACGCCCAGCCAGACCTTCCAGTGCTTACTGCTCTGCATAGTTGGCCGGGTCGATGGCGGGCGTGACGTTGTTCCTGAAAATCGTCGTGCCCTGGGCCTTGAGCTTCTCGGGCGGAGGCGGGCTGATGAAGATCAGGCTGGCCTCGCGGTCGTTGCGCAGGTTGATGGCGGCGCTCACCCCGCCGTCGATGTAGCTGCCCATCACGCCTAAGGCCATGTTCATGAACCAGCTGGCCGAGCCGGTGTTGCCTAGGCGGGCGTCGGTATTGATCCATTCATTCGGTTTGTCGAGGCGCAGCTCCGGCCCGCCGGCTTCGGCCTGGGCGTTGATGAGGGCGGTGAGCTCGACGAGCTTGTCGGGGTTGTCGCCGGTGCTGCTGATGAGGCGTTTCAGCGCTGTCTTGCGCTGGGCCTCGGGGAGGGTGAGGAGGGCGTCCTGCCAGCCGGCCAGGAGCGCGGCGCGGCGCTCGGATTGGCGGGTGAGGGGCTTGCCGTCGGCGTCGGTGAGCTTGATGTAGGTGGGGCGGTGGAGGTAGCCAAGCGTGGGCAGGCGGTCGAAGACTTCGAGCTGGTATTTGTTCCAGGGGATCGGGAACCAAGGGGTGGGTTTGTAGCCCTTGGGCACATGCACCACGTCGTCACCTGGGTGGAGCAAGGAGACGGACTCGGGGCCGAGCACGTCGGGGCGTTTGGCGAAGCGAGCGGTCTCGGCGAGCCATTCGGGAACGGTGGGCCAGCGCTCTAGGCGGTCGTTGCCCATCGCCCGGCCGAATTGTTCGGAGAGTTCGCCGAAGCGTAGATAGATCCGTCTGGCGAGGCCACGGTGATTCTCGTTGGCAAAGTCTTCGATGGAAGTATCCTCGAACGCAAACGGCCGCAGCACCTCGACTCGCTCTCGGCGAGCGAGGACGAAGAGGGCCGAGGAGGCGGGCATGGATGGGACGTAGTAGCCGTTGTGCACAAGTGGCGGGGTGCCTTTGGGACGATAGAGGTGGCGCGCATACAAACCGTCGTCCGCGGCAATTACCACATAAGGTACATCCGGGTGGCTATCGAAGAATGCAAAGACCCTCTCGAGCAGACGATCCGGATGATCTGAATTCACGTAGCCGGCAGGCACGAACAGAGTGAAACTAAGACCAACGGTGTCACTGACACTAACGGCCCCGACAGACGGGTCTTCTTCCGACGATGGCTGCTGTGGTGGCTCAATCGCGTTACCGATAGCGAACGACGGTGCGGGCCAGTATATCGGCAGACCACGAATGCCGTTCTCCACCGAGGAGGCTAAGGCGCTACCCTCGGCACCGTCCTTGTCCAATTCACTCCAGGGGTATTTTTCTGGATCCTGCTCCCGGATCGTGCCGAAGGGGTGGCCCTGCTGCAGGGCGTCCCACAACTTCCCCTGCCGGTGCTTGTCGAGGGAGACGCCGAGACCAATCACTTCTAGAACGTATTCGCGGGGAGCTTCCTTGGCGAGGGCTGCGGCGTTGTCTTGCCGGGCGGACTCTTGCTGACGAGCCAGGGCTTCGGCGCGGGCATCCTGGTTGGCGCTCCAGCCCCACTGAGCAAGGAGGACCAGACAGGTGACCAGCAGCGGGAGGCCGAGCCAGGTTTTCCATTTTTCCATCGAACTCACCTCCGGGTTGCTGAAGACGGGTAGATCGGCTTGAGTGAGGTACAACGTCCAGATAGCCAGGATCAGGACGAACAGCAATGTGGCCCAAAGTCCCTGAGAATTCCAACCCCAGTCGCTCCGTGAATCAGTTTTGCTCTTCCTGCGGATTGTCATGTCGTTGCTTTCTGGGGCGCGCTGAGACCGTCGGTGTTTTCGGCAATCACAGCCTTGGGACGCTGGGCAATCGATTTGACACAAGCAGGCAGAAGCCCCGTTGAGTAGTAATCACTACTTCC
>JAKORR010000197.1 GCA_029777735.1 Armatimonadota bacterium
AAGCACCAGGTGGCCGCAGCTACCGCCTCAATACCGGCAAACACGGCGAACGCAGCTGCAGCACAGAGCTCGCAAGTATCTCAACTTTCCCCCATTGGCAGTGCAGGCTTCGGCCAGCCCGCCTATAACGTGGCATCTGCACCAGCTCAGGCACCCAGCTATCCCGCGGCAACGACCACTCCTGGTCAGCCTAGAAATCCAGTTGCGCGATCCTATCCGGCCGACGCATCATATTCACAGGCAACCGCCTACCCCGACGCCCCGAACTACCAAGCCGCACCCAGCTCCACCTCCGCTACCTCCGCCTCCAACTCCCCCACACGGCACGACCAGTTCGGAGGCCAGCGATGAAAGAAGCGCTGCAACTCGCACCCACACTCACAGCGGCTCGCCTCAGGGCCCGCACCGGCGACGCCTGGCTCGACATCCTCGCCGTCCTCTCCTTTGCCCTCTCCACCCTCATGGCTTTGACCGTGGCGGGCGGCATCTGGATGTTTTCACAGTGGTTGAACGAACCCTCCCTCATCTTGCCCGCGCTCACCGAAGCCTCAGGTCAGGACGCCGCAGACTTTGCTTCAAGCTTCCTGGAGATGTATTTCTCGATGGCTCTAGCCGCGGGCGCCCTCCTTGTCATCCCGATCTTCTCCCTCGGTGCCTCTGCCGCGCGCCTCGGCGCCCGGGGGCGCGCCCAGCGCCTCTCCTCACTGCGCCTCGTCGGCGTGACCGGGGGACAAACGGTAGCTATGTCCGTCGTCGAAACTCTGGTGCAGTGGGTGATGGGAACCGCCGCGGGGATCGCCGCCTACTATGCCACCCTCCCGCTCTGGCACCAGGTTCACTTCTTCGCCCAGCCCATCAACACGGCGCTCATGCGGCTTCCGATTGGGCTGCTTTTCAGTGTGCTCGCTTTGCTTCTTGTTATTTCTTTGTTGTCGACGGCGATCGGGCTTCAGCGCGTCCGTATCTCCCCTCTTGGGGTGGCTCGGCGCGAGGCGAATCCTGCGCTCAAGCGCTGGCGTCCCGTTGCTTTCCTCGCAGCGATCGTTGCCTTCATCGCGTGGACGCGC
>JAKORR010000198.1 GCA_029777735.1 Armatimonadota bacterium
CCCAACCCGACCGGCTAGACCAGTGATACCCGTGGAGGTAGCGGTGTGATGAAACATGGCCCCAGAGTCAGACCCGCACCCAATAAGGGCGCCCGCTCCCAACGGAGAAGGCGCCCTTTGTTTTCCGCAACCCCTGGGGAAATCAGGCCGTCTAACCTGCCGAAACACAAGCACCACTCTTCCAGCACCACTCTGCTGGCGCCTCCCGGTAGCCTGCAACCGCATCGCCAGTTACCGCAACATCACCACGTGACCGTGTGGGTGCCAGCCGGTTCCTCTCCGAGCCGGGATGGCGCATGCCTCACACTGGCAGCGCCCTTGTCCATGGCTGAGTCATTGTCGGTCGTACAGGCAGGCGTCCTGGTAGCGTCACCGGCAACCCGGCCAGCTTCGCACGCCATGCCTGATGACGAAGGCGATGGACGCCTGTGGGTGCTCGGCGTGGAGAGGAGTAGGACGTGAAGGGGCGGTCGAGAGCGCCGCAGGGCGAGTGGGATGGGGCGAACAGCCCATTTGATCTCATCTACGTGCGCTTCCTGCAGCGACTTGGCGTCGGCTGCGCGACTGAGACAGAGGTTCGGCGGGGCTGGCGCGGCCTCGGGATGGAGGCGTTCTACCTCGGTCAATATGCTGGTGAAACTCTTCAGTATCGCCCTGACATCCACCTACATAGTGGACTAGGCTGGGTAGAGCAGAAGCGTCACTGGGGCGAGGTCGGGCTAGAAGGGCTAAAGGACCGCCGCACTGGCTCGCGCGAGAAGCAGATCGTGCGTGAGAAGTGCAGGCGGCTGTCGATGCTCACCAGGGAGCCCGTGTACCTCATGGTCCATGCGGTACACGACCCGCTAGTCTACCCCCAGTACGGCTGCGGGGTGGGCGGCAAGCAGTATCGCTATGGTGGGCACCTGCCCCCAGACCGCTGCCACTACGCCTGGTTCCCTGACGGCAGCTTCGAGACCGAGCATTGGTGGTGCATCTGCCCATTCTGCGCCAAGCCGGGGATCACACACCGCGGCGCCACCTGCCTTCTCCGCTGCGGATGCGTCACCCGTGAAGCGCGCACCAATCCAGACCTCTCGCTCGACTACCTCCACTCCTTCAACAACGAGGTCCTGCTCACGGCCTACGCGCACGCCGAGGCCATGTGCGGCAGCATTCCCGATCAGAACTGCCGG
>JAKORR010000199.1 GCA_029777735.1 Armatimonadota bacterium
GGATGATTCCGTGCGAGAGGAGGCGGCCCTGGCCTTAGACACGATCGGAACCGCGGACGCCAGGCGTGTACTCAGGTACTGGCGGCAGCAGCAGGGCAGAGCGAACGAGACGAGGCCGAGGCCTGTGGAGAAGTAGGCAGCCGAAGACCTGCCGTGCAGGCCCTACCCCTGTACATTCCTTGTGGCGCACTTCGGGAGCCGTCGCCCCGACGGAGGGTGTCTGGATGGTCCTCTTTGTGTTGAGCTTGATGCCGATCGTTGCCTCGTCGCAGGCCGCCGAGGAGGCGCGAGTGGCGGTCTGGGGAGAAGCGCCGCACAACGCCTTCCTCACAGCTGCGCGCGACCTCGGCCTGGTGGCTGAGGTGCAGCCCGATGCTACGTCCGAGAACTTCGACGCGCTGCTTGTGTGCGCCCCGGATTACCCGCGCGTCACGCCGCTACCTGAAGGTGTGGTCCAGTGTGCCGAGCGATTCCTGGCTGCGGGTAAGGCGGTCTACGTCGAGTATGCGCCCACCTTTGGCCTCCTGGAGGAGACGCCGCGCACAGCCGGCTTCGAGCGCCTGCTGGTCATTGGAGAGGGCCGGGCCGTTGAGGGGCTTGAGGCCCGGAGCATCCTGGAGGAGCACACCTCGCGATATCTCCCCTTGACGCCGGCGGGGGAGGAAAGCCTCAAGGGCGACAGCGGCCAGATTCTGCTCAGCTATGGGCGTGCGGCCGGGGTCGACCGCACGGTCTTTGGGTTGCCCAAGGAGACCTGGCCGGTGCTAGTCGAGATACGTCGTGGTGGAGGGCGCCTGCTCCTCGCAGCGACGGCCTTAAGCAATTGCGCGCGTGGGCGTTACAAGCCTACATGCGCTTGGGCAACGTTGCTGCGTTCGATTCTGTTGGCGTTGCTCCCGGAGGCGAAGGGGGAGGTAGTGAAGCGGGCCTTCATTGACGCGGAAGCCTGGACTGAGCCCCGCCAGTGGGTCGCGCCCGGGGAGCCGGTGACTCTGCACGTCAAGGCTGAGCCCAGCGACCGGGTTGTGGCAGCAGGCCCCGGCGGGCCGGTGGCCCTGCGTCCCGAAGACGACGGGACTCTGGCCTCTCGGGCCCTGGCTCTCACGCCCGGGAAGCACCGGTTCCGTGTGACAGTCTCCCGCGGCGAGGCTAGGCGGCGCGAGCTGACGGTCGACCTAGAAGTTTCCCCTCGGGCTGAGCGCTATCGTGACACCGTATACCGCAACCTGCGGTGGTTCGAGAGGGCTGGGATGCTTGTCGCGCCCGACGGAACGGGCGGGGTGCGCGAGGGCCTGACTTCCGCGATCGCTCCGGACGGGCAGCCCAGTGTGGCCGGCGGCGAGCGGGTGGACTGCGTCAGCGAGTGCGCACTACTCTTCTGCGTCTATGGCAGGGCCTTGGGCGACGAGAGATGGGCAGAACGCGGCCGGCGTCTCTTCGAGCGCGTGGCTACGGTTTATCAGATTGCCTCAAAGGACTCATGGTACTACGGGCAGTGGCAATCGCGCGGTGAGTTCCGAGACGACAGCACGGTGTACGTATTCAACGACGACTCAGGGGCTGCGACTTTATTCTCCCTGCTGGGCTTTGCGTATACCGGCGATCGGCGCCTGCTTGAGGCAGGGCTGCGCGGCGTTGAGTACTTCTGCCATGTTGCCTCTGAGAAGACAGGCCTATTCGGCAGCATGCCCCACCGCGACTACAAGGGCTCAGGACGTCCGGGTACGCCGTGGCCGGTTCTGCGCGGCTTGGATGTCAGTGGGGCTGTGCCGCACGTCATGAATCTACCCCTGGCTGCCCTGCTTGTCGCTTACCGGGTCACGGGCGAGGACCGCTACTTTGCCATTGCGCGGCGGGGCATCGAGACGCTGATGGAGGCGTACCCAAACTGGGGAATAGTCACCAGTCGCACCTGTGAGCACACGCGGATGCTGTTGCCACTGGCGCTGCTGGTGCAGATGGCGCCCACGCCCGAGCACCGTCGCTGGCTCGACACGGTGGTGAGTTATCTGGAGGAAAAGCAAGCGTCCTGCGGCGCTCTGGCCGAGTGGGACGGCAACAATCCGGCCAGCAACGCCGCCTTCGGCACCACCGAGAACAGCATCTTCCAGGAGAACGGCGACCCGATCAGCGATCAGCTCTACAATACGGGCTTTGCGGCCCTACACCTGCGACTTGCCTACGAGGCCACCGGCGACGACCGAGTGCGGCGTATCTTCGAGCGCCTGGCCGACTACCTGACCCGGATTCAGCTTCGTGACCCAAACCTCCTGTACGATGGGGCCTGGCTGCGGGCCTTTGACTACGGGCGCTGGGAGTACTTCGGCAGCAGCGCCGATATCGGATGGGGTCCCTACTGTTGCGAGACCGGCTGGATGTGTGCGCCTCTCTGCCTGGGACTGCTGCTGTCCTTGGGAAGAGAGGGCCCCACTCCAGGGACGTCCGCTCTGGGGCTCCCCGCACGCCCTGAGCCGCGGTGGCGCGCCCTCGCCAAGGCGGCGCGCGAGGAAGCGGATGAGGTTGAGGCCGCTCTTTCGGCAGTGCCCTCGCAGGTGCGGGACCTGCGGGCCCTACCGTCGCGCGGCCCCTATGCCCGCCTTGAATGGACGGCGCCGCAGGGGCGGACGGTAGCCTACAGAATTCACCGCGCGGAGAAGCCTGACTTCATCACGGACGCGAGCAATCTCGTGGCCGAAGCAAGCGGAGGTAGTTGGATGGAGGCAGGGCTCATTCCCGAGACCGACTACTACTATCGCGTCGTGGCGGTCAATGGGTTGGGGCAAGCTGGAGAGCCGAGCCCTGCTGTGCGCGTCACGACGGGCCCGGCGTCGAAAGCGCGAGGATGCCGCTATACGAAGTCGTTGGTGCCAAGTGGCGCTTATGGCGACGCGGGCGAGGCAGAATCCACCGACGGCCTTTACGCCGGAGACTACCGTGACGGCAAGTCCTACGGCTACCAGATCGCCACGGTGGGCGACACACTCACGCTTGAGATCACGATGGACCTTGGCCGTCCCTGTGCCGTGGCCTGCGCGAGCCACCACAACTGTGGCGCGCCGGGCTATCATCCGGACGAGATGGCTGTGTCCGTGAGCATGAACGGGGTTGACTGGGCGCGTGTCGGTGCCACAACGAAGCACAACGGCGACTTCATGGCTGTGGAGTTCGCTGAGACAATCGCGCGCTTCGTGCGCTTCCACTTTGTCAAGCAGCGGCGCGAGCAGACGGATGACTGGCTGTTCATCGACGAGCTCGAGGTATACTGAGAGTGTACTGAGGGTTGCTTGTGGTGACGAACACCGTCGTCACAGGCTAGGAGACGCGGATCGGATAAACGCCGTATCTCTCACGGCACTGTCTCATTCTTTCCAGATTCTCTGGCTTGCAGCCCACAGCGAGGGAGTGGCTTGATCCATAGATGAACCCGCCACCGGGCGCTCCCCATCGAATCGCGTACTGGGCGTCCGCCTCAATGTCCTCGGGCGTGCCCAGCAGCAGATGCTCGTGCCAGATGCCGCCCCAGAGCGTCAGGCGATCGCCGTAGCGCTCCTTGAGGAGCCTCATGTCCATCCCACCGCTGGCCTGGATGCCCTCGTACCCATCGAAGCCCGCGTCGCAGATGTGCGGGAGGGCTTCCCAGATGCACCCACAGCAGTGCTTGATCACCTTCAGCCCCAACTTGTGCGCCTGTCGGACGTATTCGGTCCACCAGGGCTTGACGTGCTGCTCCAGGATCTTGGGGTTGGCGAAGAGCCCGGTAGAGCTGCCCAGGTCCGCGCAGGGCATGACCGAGTCCACGCCCTCCTCGGCATACCACGGCAATGCCGCCAAGCAGTGCAGCGCCGACAGCTCGGCCAGCTTGGGGAGCAGCTCCGGGTACAGGGCAATGTTCATGTATCGTTCCTCGTCGGTCGGGCCGAAGGAGGGAAAGCCCATGCCGTCCACGCAGGAGTTGATCCAGTGGGTCGCCTTCCTCTGGGAAACCACGTGACGTAGTGTCTCCCAGCACGAGTCGTCGGGCTTGGGGATACCCTCGGCGCGGAGGCGGTCAATCTGCTCCTGCAGGCCCTCGATGGTGGGCGGCTGGTAGCCCTCTACGTTGATCTTGTAGGGCATCAACTGGTGCGTCGCCGCCGACACCCGGTACAGGTTGCCCACCCCGTCCCGGTAGGTCTCCTCGTCCACTTGCTCCATGGGCGTCGGCCGGTGCAAGGCGCTGGGCGACTGGCCGACAGTGATGATGTCGAAGCCCAGGGCGTCGGCCAAATCGATCAAATCGCGCTTGTAGGAGGCCACGACCTCATCGCGTCGCCCCTCCCAGAGCGCCCTTGTCTCCCGAATCTTGCCCTGGACAAAGCTTTCTCGGCCCAGGACCATTTCATAGATGTTGTAGTCGATGGAGTGTTCGCCCCAGGGCACGAGGTCCGGTTCACGGTGGGCGAGAGTAGTTTTGACGCGTTCACGCGGCAGCACGGCTTTAGTCTCCCGTTGGCGTCACGATGGATGGGTGGGCCTGGCAAGGCCACGCCGTCAGGGACGCTCGACAGTGAAGAAGGTGCCCACTACGCCTCCTGCCTGGTTGCCGTCGGCGTCCAGAGAGCGACGGTCGTAGACCACCAGCAGTTTGCCAGGCGTGACCTCCTCGACGCTGTTGTAGCTGGTCGTGAGGCCCTGATAGAAGCAACAGGAGCCCAGCCAGGTCCTGCCGTCGTCCAGGCTGAAGGCCAGCCAGTTATCCGGCCGCCCGTAGGTCACGACCAGGATTCCGCTCTGCATCCGGCAGGCGTTGGGCCACACGCCGCGATCGGCGATGGGAACCGGTTTGCTCCAGGTCTTCCCGTCGTCGCTCGACCTGCTCAGATATAGCGGAGTCACGTATTTGGGTGGGCTTCCGCCGGTGCGCATGAAGCACAGTATCTCGCCGTCGGGCAGAGTCAGCAGGTCGGCCTCGCAAAAGCTCTCACAGCCGATCTCCGGGTCATAGGCCACTGTTGCCCAGTAGTCCCAGGTCCTGCCCCTGTCGGTAGAGCGCATCACCCAGGTGCGGTACTTGTACACCTTCCACTCTGGCGGGAAGGCGGGGCACAGCACCGTGTCGGTCTTGAAGTGCCCGTACATCGCCATCAGCAGCGAGCCATCGCGGAGTTGGATCACCGCGTGGTCCACGGGTGGGCCTTCATAGTACTTGCCGTCGTCGCCCGTGCCTCCGGCACCTTCCGGTATGTTCAGGCGGGCCTTCTCCGCAACGAAGGTCCTGCCGCCGTCCGTCGATCTGGAAAGAGGCACTTCAAAGACACCGTCCGCAACCTTCTTGGTGTTGAATCCGGGTGAGATGATCTCGCCGTCGGGGAACTCGAAGGCGCCTGGCCCGAGGCCCGGGCCGGGGGTCCAAGTCTTGCCGCCGTCCGCGGAGTGTCTGCCACCGACGGCTAGGCGTCCGTCGCGGAACTTGAATAGACCCGCGTAGATGGCGCCTGGAATTATTTCGATGGTCTCGCTCCTGGTTAGCCTAAGCCCTGGCACTTCGTACCTCGGCAGCTCCTCAACTGGCTTGTCGCTTTGGTAGCGTACCCACTGCCAAACCGCCTCGCCCTGGGCGGCGGAAGCGCCGCAGCCGAATCCGCACTGGTTGCGGGGTGGGTTGGCCTGCGCGGGAGAAGTGAAACGGCCGGCACCGTCCACAAGCAGCTTGCCATCCACGAACAGCCGCACGTCCTCGCCTTGGATCTCGATCCGGTAGGTGTGGAAATCTGACGCCGCATCGAAGTCCACCGTCGCTCCGGCGTTATTAAGGCGCAACCGGTCTGGGTACAGCGTGAGGGCCTCTTCGTGGATGCCGTCGGCCACCATCAGAGACACGCCCGAGGGCGCGGAGCAGGACACCACCTTGACACGGGCCTCTACCGCCGCGCCTTTGGCCGGGTCGGCCTGCCAGTCCAGCATATAGAATCGCCCACTGCCTGTCTCGGAAGAAGTGTCGGCCACCAGCAGACCTTCCGGCGTGCGTTGCGAGTGGGTCCCCGCACCCAGCCAGGTCTTCGTGCCGGGATCCCACTGCCCGGCCTCCATCAGGGGCCGCCAGGGGCGATCCTGGGGCCAGGCTCGCCCGGCGAGGCCTAGGATCAGAACCGGCAGGATTGCGAGGATGCAGCAGAAGGTTCGCATAGGAATCACTCCTCTAGACGGGCGACAGTCACGCCACCGACGGCGCTTAAGCGGAGGGGGCGTGCCGCACCCGCTGTCATCTACTTGGCGGTGAACACAACAAGGCTCCA
>JAKORR010000200.1 GCA_029777735.1 Armatimonadota bacterium
ACGTCTCCAAGCCGACCACACGATGGAGACCCGTTGCCCGCAAGAGGCATTCGTACATGCTCAACTCTGGCGGGTAGCCCTCGATCCCAAGGCGCTCCTCCGAGGGGCGCGTGAGCATGGCCTCGATCAGTGAGCGTCGTCCGGCCGCGGCAGCTGATGACAGCGCCTGGCGGTTAATCAACTCATTGCGCAGGTAGGGTGCACAGGGATAGGTAGCGTCAGCCATCCGCGACAGGAACGCGGAGAAGGCGCGCGCGCCAGTGATAGTCACTGGCTGGCCCTGAAAGAACCACGCGGCCGCTTCCGGGCTCGGCCCAAACAGACGAGCCCACTCCGCACGGAAGGCAGCTTCCGCTTCCGCCAACCGTGCGGCCAGCTCGCGGCGAGCAGCGCGATCGCTCTGGAGACCGACGGCCTCTTTTTCCACTCGATGTGCCGCGGCAACATCCGCCGCAGCCTCACGTAGCGTGTCCGTCTCCGTGGCCACGATCACTAGCAGGTTGGGTTGGTCCAGCTTCTGCGCCTCTTCTTCGGCCAACTGCGCTTCTTCCGGATTCGCGGCAAGACAGCAGAGGATGCTCAGTTGCTCACCCGCTTCGGAAATAGCATCCTTGATCTGCAAAGCCCCGCATGGGCGGATGCTCACCACCCGCAGCGTGCCCGTCTCATAGGAATGGCGCCGGGCGATGAGGCGCGCGGGTGGGCAGAGGGCGGTTGCCACATGCACCGTGGTTCCGGCCGGGAGGGCACTCCGGTCATTCGCCAGTTCCGCTTCTACGTCGATGTCGCCACCCTCCCACAGGCGATAAGCCCCTCGGGCGCGGCTGTACACCACCAAGCGGCGCTGCTTCAGCTCAGTGAGAGCACGCGGCACATCGGGGGGCAGTCCCCCACACCCAGTCAGCGCCAGGCTCAGCATCGCCTCCGACGCTGGAAGCCGCGGGTCCTTCAGCAGCCCAAAGAGAGCGATGCACTTCAGGACTCGCCGACCCTCGAGGGAAAGGTCAGGAGCCCGTTCTACACTCTCAACGGCTTCGGCCCACAGTCGGGTAAGTGCGGAGCCACTCCACCCGCCAAGGAGCACCTCAGCGGCATAGTCGAATAGAGCATCCGGCATGAAGAGGGGAAGGTTGGTCGTATCATCAATCGGTGTTTCACGCAGGAAGCGCCCAAGCGCATGCGGTTCTTCCCCGGCAAGAAAGCTGAAGAGGCTGCGGTGGCTCTGCCCGGCCTTGCGGAACAAGGTGGGAAGGGCAAGCAGTGTGATCGGGTGCAGTGGGTAGGCATCCCGGGCAATCGCCACAAAGCGCTCACGCCAGCCGTTGTGAGCCCGGGTGATCTCTGTCCAACATCGACTCAAGTGGTCGACACGACCATCCAGCTGAAGGGATGGATCCCGCTGGAGGGCGCGCCCGACCATCTCGATACTCTCCAGATCAGACGGGAAGAAGGGGATCTGCCGGAAACGCTCGCCGATCTTCGCCCACTCCGCCTGGTGCGTGTGCCCGAGCCGCTGTGCGTAGGCGTCGGCGTGCTGGTGTAGGACCCCCATGACCAGAAGCGGGGCGTCGCCACTGCGCGCAGACGCTTCTGCCAGCTCCTGGAGCGTGAAGATGTCCTCGTCTCGAGGATGCAGGGCTGCATACTCCAGGAACTTCCCCAGCTCATCGATGATCAGGAGAACGCCGTCCGCACTCTCTATCCTGGCAAGAACGGCCGCTTGCTGGTAAAGATCCGCCACCTGGCGTGGCGTCGGGCTTGGGTTGTTAAAGATATCGCCATACTCCGAGCGCAACCGCGCGGCAAGGCGAGCATACTTCCCCTTCTGTAAGGCCCGCATCAGCCCTGTTACCAGCACCAACGCGAGTGGTTGGCGCGCCCCCACAAGAGGAATGGGCAAGAGCCGGGGGGTAGGGTGCGGTTGGCCATTCCCTCCACCCTGAACACTCCCCAGCACGGAGGCAAGCCGGTTCCTGGATTCGTCTGCGAGGAGTTGCGCAAGGTAGAGGCAGAAAGCACTCTTGCCCGCGCCATACGGGCCGATGAGAGTCATCGCCCGGTCGGTAGGATTGGCCAACGCACCAGCAACAGCACCCAGGATCTGACAGGCACTCTCAGTGAGGTAGTATCCCCTACCAGAAGCATCCCGGTAGTCGCGCTCCAGGTGGACCGATCGGATGAACCGCCCGCGGATGGAGATGAGATCGGATAGGGTCACTTCAGGCATGGTAATGCTTCTCAAGGAAACAGGAAGGCTCTATGTTCACCCGTGAGTCCCAGATAACCTCGCGCAGGAGCGATGTGTCCTCAAAGCGGATTGCACCATCTGTCTCATCGGCAATCCCATCCAGGTACTCCAGCACACTGTCCTCATCCAGCTTGAAGACCATGCCCGGGCTGCCCTCTGCGAACGTCAGCTCCCGCACCGACACGGTCTGTGAGGTGCGGTGTCGCCACTGCCAGTACTCGACCATCGCGTAGTAGAACACGCGTGCTGGTAGTGACGGCTTCGGGCCAACAGAAAGTCGATAGTGCTTACTGAACGCCGGCTGGATCAGGTCAAGATAGCGCAGCGGACACTCGAGAGCATTCTCACCCAAGACACCGTCGGAACCCACGTATGTGTGTAGAAGACACTCCACGTCCCGCCCAACGG
>JAKORR010000201.1 GCA_029777735.1 Armatimonadota bacterium
AGACCAGTTGATGGCAGCCGGGGCACTCTTCCCACAGGTTGGGCGATACCTCCGCATGCCCGGTCTGCTGTGTCTCTGCCATGTAGCACCTCCATCCCAGGCGGGTGGGGAAGACACAATAACCTCTGGCGTGCAAGGTTGACCTTTGGGGCTTCGACACGCCGGTGAGTAACCGTAACGCTCCCCGCGATTGCTGTTCCCCACAAGCTCATGGTACCATAGCTTACCCGATTCTTTCCACAAGAGGTATATGCCATGGATCTGGGCGACCTGCGTGCTACCATCGATGAGATCGACACCGAGTTGCTTGAGCTACTGCGGCGCCGAGCCGAGACCGTGCAGGAGGTGGGCCGGCGCAAGAGAGAGCAGGGTCTGCCAGTGTTCGACGCGGCTCGAGAGGAACTGGTCCTGCGTCGGGCGTGCTCTGGAGCGGCTGCGCCCCTGAGCGCTGAGACCACCCGGGCCCTTTTCGCCGAGATCATCTCGGCTTGTCGTGCCTTGGAAGAGCCCTTGACGGTGGCCTACCTAGGTCCGGCCTATACCTTCACGTACCTGGCCGCACGGCATCGGCTGGGATTTCAGCCAGAGTATCTGGACTGTCCTTCGTTACAGGACGTTTTTGACGCCGTCGAGCGGGGCCGGGCGAACGTGGGCGTAGTGCCGATCGAGAACTCCTTGAGCGGCGCCGTCCCTGAGACTCTCGACCGCCTTGTCACCACGGACCTGAACGTAATCGGCGAGCACTACGAGCCCATCGAGCAATGCCTTCTAGCTGCCTGCACGATAGAGGAGGTGCGCAGGATCCATACCCACCCACAGGCGGCTGCCCAGTGCCGCCACTGGTTACGCGAGAATTTGCCGGGTACGCAAATCGTCAACCAGTCCAGCACTGCGGCTGCCGCCCGCATGGCCAGCGAGGAGCCAGGCTCGGCGGCCATCGGCCCGGCCGAGGCTGGTGAGGCCTATGGACTGCGTGTCTTGGCCAGGGCAATCCAAGACTACCCCGACAACCGCACGCGGTTCTTCCTACTGGGACGAAGCATGCCCGCGCGAACCGGACGCGATAAGACGTCGTTGGTCTTTGCTGTCCGGCACCAGGCAGGCGCTCTTCACGAGGCCCTCACACCTTTCCGCGTGTACGGTGTGAACATGACGATGATCCAATCGCGGCCTGTCCCTGGGCGGCTGTGGAAGTATGTGTTCTTTGTGGATATTGATGGACACGTAGACGATGGGCACGTGACGAGGGCCCTGGAGGACCTGCGCGGCTTGGCCTCGGAGCTGGCCGTGCTTGGCAGTTACGCTGCGGCTGAGTAGCAGACAATTAAGACAAGTGGCGTGAGCCACTCTTGAGGCGGACTTCCTCCACGTGGCCAGGTTCGCACCGCGGTTCCTGAGTCTAGGCAGGTCGAACCAGCTGTGAGAGCTTCTCCAGGGCGCGCTGAGCCTGCTCCGTCTTGGCGAACTCCGAGAGCGCCTCAATGCGGTCGCGCAGATTGGGGATCTCATCTATGAATTTGCGCGCGCGGATCTGACGCTCCAACAGCTTGTGCTCAGTCTCCGCATCGCTTGGCGCGCTCAAGAACTCGTCGAGCTCCTCCATGGATATGTCTGCCTCGGTGACGATAGCCAGTGCTAACTTAACAATGGCTGCGTTGACGACCTTGGTCGATCCCCCCATCAGCAGCATGGCGCAACGGTCCGCCGAGTAGTCGATGACGTCCATCCAGCCACGCATAAGGACGTCCATCAGGTAGACCGGCAGCAGGATAAACTTCCACACCGGGTTGGAGCTGCGGATGTAGATGAGGGCCAGCTCGGTGCGGATATGCCTGCAGAGTATGTGGCCGACTTCGTGGGCCATCACCGCCTGGAGTTCCTCGGGCCTGAGCTTCGCCACCAGAGCACGTGAAGCCACGATGGTTCCGCCCTTGGCCGGGATGGAGAAGATGTAGCAGCGGTCCGCCGGCATAACGTACATCTCGGGCGCCCTCTTCATACCACAGAGGCGAGCAAAGTTCTGAAGCGTCTTGTGTAGCTCGGGGTGGTTGGTGCTCATGACACGCGAGTGCTGGTCGGCCTGCTTGAATTCCTGCTTTCGCGGTCGCAAGGCGAGGATGTTGCACAGGGTGACGGCAATTACAGGCCACAGAACGCATTCAATGACGAGGTCTAAGCGGTGGCCACCTGAGGGTGTCCTTAAGGTGAACCACACCGCAGCGGCCAACCACAGGAAAAAAAACATCACTCCGCCCACGCCTTGCCAGTACAAGCGCTTTTCGCCTGGATAGCGGAAGTCGCTGGGGGTGATAGTTAACTTGCCACTACGTTTCTTGGGAGTGTGCCCACGCCGCGCCATCAGTCATCACCGCCCTGGGTGGTTTCTGGGACTAAAACCCGCACTTTGCCTACATGTTGGCCGTCGGATTCCTCAACGACAAAGAGGATTCCTTCATGGACGACACGGTCGCCCACAGCGGGTATGGTGCCCGTGATCTCCCCCAATAGCCCGGCTACGGTCTCGCCCTCGAACTCCTCGGGCGTCTCGCGTCCGAGCTTCTCGTAGACCTCGTCCAGCCGCACTCGCCCACTTACGATCAACTCGCCGCCGGCGTCGACTATGTCCTCCTCGGTCATGTCGTGTTCGTCGCGAATCGAGCCAACCAGTTCCTCGAGGATGTCCTCGATTGTCAGTATACCAGCCATGCCCCCGAACTCGTCCACCACCACAGCCATGTGTGTTCTTGCCTGCCGCATCAGGCGGAAGAGCTGCGCCAGCGGCGTAGTCTCGACGACAATCAGCGGTTTGCGGATATGCTCCCGCCAGTCGTCGCCCTCGATCAGGGCACGCAGCAGGTCGCTGACCAGCACGATGCCCACTACGTGGTCAATGTCCTCACGGTAGACAGGCAGACGAGAGAAGCCGCTTGCCGCGGCCTGATCCAACGCCTCTTCCAGGGAAGTGTCATCGCTCAGAGCCACAACATCAACCCGCGGCGTCATAGCATCTCGTGCCGTCAGTTCACCCAACTCGATGATATGGTCCAGGAGGGCGCCTTCCGCAGGTTCTACAAGCCCTGCTTCCTCTCCCAGGTCGGCGGCGGCCTGAATATCCTCCTCGCTGACCAGATAGCGATGGCGAGCTGGCGGCATGCGAAACAAGCTCATCACCATGGTCCCCAGGCCGGTGACCCCAGCCACTAGGGGCCCCAACAGCCTTGCTAGCCACGCAACAAAGGGTGCCAGTGCGGGAGCCAATTGGTCCGCATGGCGCGATGCATAGGTCTTGGGTGTCAGCTCTGCCAGGAGCATGATCGCCACGATGGTGCCCAGGTGCAGGATCTCACGTGCCAGAGTCGCGCCCTCGCCGAGATTATGCTGGACTATCAGGGTCGCGGTGGTAGAGATTAGGATGATAGAGCCGTTCATGGCTACTATGAGGGCACTGAGATAATCGCCGCGGGCGATCAGAGCTTCGGCGAGCTGGCAGCGACCGTCACCGTCGTCGGCCAGCTGGCGCAGAACTTGTCGGTTTGCACCCAGGAAGGCAGCCTCCGCCAGAGAGAAGAAAAAAATGCCGACGCACAACAGGCAGACGAGTGCAAACCCCAGAGTTGAAAGCGGATCACCCACTGCTGCCCTTCCTCCTGCGAGCGCCCTCGGGTGCCTCGGCCTCCGGCTCCCTCTCGTCGCCTTCCTGGCCTCGGGGCAGCTTGCGAATGTGGACCCGTTCCACACGTGTGCCCGAGATGCGCTCCACCCGCAGCTCCAGACGGCCCACCGCGACCACCTCGCCTACTTCCGGCAAGCGTCCCAACACTGAAATGATCACACCGCCTATCGTGTCGCAGTCCATCTCTGGCAGGCGAACCTTGGTTGTTTCCTCGACAAGATGCGGGTTGGCCATCCCGACGCACAGCCACTGATCGGGCGCTATCTGGACGATTTCGGGTTGCTCACCCGCGTCGTACTCGTCCTGAATGGCCCCAACTATCTCCTCCATCAGGTCCTCCACTGTGACCAAGCCGGCAGTACCGCCGTACTCGTCCTTGACTATAGCCATCGTGCGCCCTTCGGCCTGCAAGCGACGCAGCAGATCATCGGCCGGGAGGCTGTCGGGGACGAACACCGCTGGCTGCGCTATCTTCTCGATAGGCCCATCAAGCGTGCCCGCTCGAGCGTGGGGGACCGCATCCTTCAGGTAGAAGATTCCCACAATGTCGTCGATGCGGTCGCGGTAGACAGGTAGACGGCTATGCCCTGACCGCAGACTCATCTCCAGGCCCTCGCGGATGGTGCTGCCGACGCTCACAGCGACCAGCTCGGTGCGTGGTGTCATCACCTGGCCTGCTGTGCGGTCTGCAAAGCCCAGCGCCCTGTGGAGCATCAGCCGCTCGCCTTCGTCCAGCACACCTTGGGCCTCACCTGCGTCGATGATCGCCCTTATCTGCTGCTCACTGACCGCTGCCGCGTCGGCCCCGGGTCTCATGCCCATCAGCCAGAGTACACCTTTGCTTGCCAGTGACAGGACGAAGACAACAGGCGCGAGGACAATCGAGACCAAGGCAAGTAGGGGAGAGAGGCGCAGAGAGACCGCCTCGGGAGCACTGGCGCCAACTTGAATGGGGATAACTTCGCAGAAAACGAGGATCACAACCGTCATGACCACCGCTGCAAGGGTGGGCCCCCACACGGGATCTATCTTCATGGCCATCTCGACGGCGAGACGCTCGGCGGTGTAGTCGGTACCGGTGATGCCGAAGAGGACAACTGCCAAGACTGTACCGCGGTGGCGCAGCATCGCCAGAACCAAGCGAGCTCGCCAGTTGCCCTCCTCCGCCAGTCGGCGCACTCGCGGCAAGCTAGCAGCCAGCAGGCTAGCTTCGCTCGCCGACATTATGATCGATACCAATAGCAGCGCAGCGACCCAAGGTAAGTCGCCCGCTGTCGAATTGCCCACTTACCGACCTTGCCTCCGGTAGCCCTGAGGACACTTTCGCACTTTGCAGAAAGATTATACCAGAACCGGCCGTCTAGTCTCAATGCCCTGTGATCCTTCCGGGCTTCTAAGGTAAGTTCTGACGGGAGCAGGTCGCAACGACTGGCCCGGCACGGCCGAGTGTACTGAACTCCGAGCCGCGCTGAGTTGACTCCGGCGCCGCGCGTTGGGTATAATTTTCCGTGTACTGGGAGCCGAGGTGGTGGAATTGGCAGACACGCTAGGTTGAGGGCCTAGTGCCCGTTTAGGGCGTGCGGGTTCAAATCCCGCCCTCGGCACCAACGGTGCGTTCTTGGGCGGTTAGCTCAGTTGGCCAGAGCGCCTGCTTCACACGCAGGAGGTCGGAGGTTCAAGTCCCCCACCGCCCACCAGGTCGAGCGGGAGTAGCTCAGTGGTAGAGCACTGGCTTCCCAAGCCAGGTGTCGCGGGTTCGAGTCCCGTCTCCCGCTCCAGAGAACTTTAGTTGTTTGAGGCTGTGCTGTCGGTGGTGTAGCTAGGTTTGTGGAATAGCGGGAGTAGCTCAGTCTGGTAGAGCGCCTGCTTGCCAAGCAGAAGGTCGAGGGTTCAAATCCCTTCTCCCGCTCCATTGTCCCTGACGCCGTCAGTCCAAGGGAACTGTTAGCTTAGAAGGGGCGCGGTAGCCAAGCGGTAAGGCGGCGGACTGCAAATCCGCTATTCACGGGTTCGACTCCCGTCCGCGCCTCCATAGCGTACCCCGAAAGTCCAGGGGTACAAGACCGGGGCTACTCGAGGATTCTGTCCTGCAGTTTTGATGCTTCTTCCAATCGCCGTGCGGCAACGGAGCGGGAGTAGCTCAGTCTGGTAGAGCGCCTGCTTGCCAAGCAGAAGGTCGAGGGTTCAAATCCCTTCTCCCGCTCCAGTACCTCTACTCTCTCCGGAATGTCTCCTCATATTACTTTGGTTCCCTCAGAATGAGCGTGGGGTCGCCCTGTGGTTCAGGCCCGACCTACGAGGGAGGACAGAGCGCTTTGCTCCTGAGAGCTTGTGATTTGTGATTCCTGGGATAGTGTGAGCGTGAGCCGCCCAGTCCACCCACTTCGTCTGCTCCGGTCTATGCGTACCGCCCCTGTCCTCATCCAGGCGAGTATCCAAGATGAGCCACTACGTTCGGGGGCAGGGATAGGATTCCTCAACAGGTTCCGGCAATTGCGTCCCTGACGGAAGGCCGGAGGAGCAGGGCTCTTCTGCCACAAGGTATCGCAGGAGTCAGGCCGATGCCTGCACGCGCTTGATCTGAACGTTGTCCTGACGCCCGACGCCGGCTGCAGCCGCCAGCTGGAAATGGGCAACCTGTGATGGCTGGACAGGCAGAAACTCGCAGGCCGCCACGTCTGCCGCGACGATGTCAGGGCTGATGACGAGTGCGCTAGCTTGCTCCACTTTGCCGGGCCCCTTTGGCCCATTGGTGGTTAGCACGCGCGTGCAGTCAATGATGTTGAGGGTTGGCCGCAGGGCTGTGCTCAGGTCTGCAATATTTTGGTGGAGGTTCTCTCCACCTTCTTCCTCACTCTTGGACTCGTGATAGCGTTGAGGGCGCCACACGGCGCCAAGCTG
>JAKORR010000202.1 GCA_029777735.1 Armatimonadota bacterium
AGATCGTTGCGGTGGTCGCCGATCCTGACTTCGGCCAGGAGACCAGCTAGACTCCCGGGCCTCCGCCCTCAATCAGTGACGCTACGGCCTCGGCGCTCACCGCAGAGGTGTTGTTGCCAGCTACAGTCGCCATTAGCCCTCCGCAAGCATTGCCCCACCTGAGGCAGTCCTGGAGGCTTAGGCCTTGCAGCCAACCGTGCAGGAAGCCCGCGTTGAAGGCATCGCCACAGGCCGTCGTATCCACTACTTGCACCTCATACCCCGGCTGGCAGCAGAGTGCAGTGCGGTCGTGGGCGCAGGATCCCTGTGATCCAAGTTTAACCACCGCGAGCGGGCCCAGCGCCGCCAGCATGGCCGCGGCCTCCTCGGGGCTGGCTTTGCCGCTGATTGCCATCGCCTCAACCTCGTTAGGTAGGAATACATCGGTCTCGGCCAGGACGCTGTACAGGTCGCTATCCCACTGCTCTGCCGGGTCGTAGCCCACGTCAAGTGAGGTGGAGACACCACAGGCATGGGCGCGGCGGAACAACTCAGGAAGATCGGGACGCAACTTGGACTGGAGGAAGAAACTCCCTACATGGAGGTGACGCGCGGTGGCCAGCAGGCCGTCCGACACATGGGCGCCGCGCAGGTAGTCGATAGTGCCTAAGGCCGTGACAAAGGCCCTGTCCCGACTGCCTGACAAGGCCACTGTCAGACCCGTGGAGCAGTCGGTGGCCTGGCGCACGTGGTCCGTGGCTACACCCATGCGCTGCAGCTCGGCCACAAGGAAGGCGCCGAAGTCATCCTGTCCCACCCATGACACCAAAGCCACCCGCAGCCCCAGCGCCGCCGCCACACACGCGAAGTTGGCCGTCGAGCCCCCCAAACACAAATCCATGCTCTCGGCCAGGACCTCAGTGCCCCAGTCGGGTATGCGCGGTAGACCGGCCAGAATAAGGTCAACGTTTACTTCTCCCAAGGCAAGGATGTCAAAGTCGTAAGACATGGGGTCAACCAATCTCTTCTAGATTGTAATCCAGCCACAGACGCAGGACTTCAGCTACACTCCAGGCTTGCGCAAAACACCCGCGTGGCTTTTGTGGCGGTTCAGCGTCGAATATTTCGCTGATCTGGTCCACACAGGCTTCGTCAAGGTGTTGGATTAGCGGGGCCAGAAGGTTGCGGGCCCAGCGCCGGGCCTCATCCGAGCGCCCGAGCAGCGACAACCTGGCGCTTACGTAGGGCCCAAGCAGCCATGGCCAAACTGTGCCCTGGTGGTAGGCACGGTCGCGCTGTTCAGGCCCACCTGCGTAGACTGGGCAATAGCCGGGCGAGCCGGGAGCGAGGGTGCGCAGGCCGTAGGGCGTCAAAAGCTGGCTCTCCACGGCCGCCAGCATCGCCTCCGCCACGTCGTCCGACACTAGCTTGTACGGCAACGACAACGCCAATACCTGATTGGGGCGTAGTGCCTCGTCCACGCCATCGGTGTTGACGCAATCGGCAAGATAGCCTCGCTCCGGGCACCAAAAGGTCTGTTCGAAAGCAGCTCGGGCACGTCGCGCCTTGGCGCCAAACCGGTGCGCTGCCTCGTCGTCCCCCGCCTTGCCCGCAAGGTACTCCATGGTCCGCAAGGCCGAGAACCACAACGCTTCTACCTCCACCGGCTTGCCCCAGCGAGGGGTCACAGGCTTGCCGTGAACCTGCGCGTCCATCCAGGTGAGCTGTGTCGAAGCGTTGCCAGCCCATAGCAGTCCGTCCTCGTCCTCGTGGATGTCGAAGTGGGTGCCGGCGCTGAGTGCCGAGATGGACTCCGACAGCGCGGGGTAGAGCTTGTCGACGGCGAATTGTGTGCCTCCGGCGTAGGCATATAGCCTGGCGGCCGCGAACAGCCACAAGGTGGCATCCACGGCGTTGTAGGACGCGCCTTGGCCGTCGTCGAGGAAGCGGTTGGGTACCAGGCCGCCGTTCAGGCTGTTGGCATGAAGCTCCAGGACCTCCGCCGCTTCGTCGAGACGGCCCGTAGAGATGAGCAAACCAGGCAGCGCAATCAAGGTGTCGCGGCCCCAGTCTGTGAACCACGGATAGCCGGCCACAATGGTGGTCAGGCTGCGGTCTCCCAGCGGCCGCCGGGCCACGAACTGGTCCGCCGCAC
This sequence comes from Armatimonadota bacterium, assembly GCA_029777735.1. Lineage (GTDB taxonomy): Bacteria > Armatimonadota > Zipacnadia > Zipacnadales > FEN-943 > JAKORR01. The sequence goes on from JAKORR010000202.1 coordinate 2,135, forward strand.
GCACCAGGCGTCGGCCGACACTGTCTGCCTCCGGCAGAGTGGCAACTACGCCGGCCCTGTGGTCCGCTTCGGCGCTCAGGGCCCTCTCTGGGTCGTCGATTTCTGTACCGTCCGAGACCACGAGCCACACACTCTGCCCGGGCGCGATAAGCCAGCGAATCTCGCCGGGTGAATACAGGTCCTCAAGGTAGTCGAGGCCGCGTTCTTGCTCCAAGGTGTAACGGAAGTTGTAGTACCACAACCCGTCGGGGATGGCTTCGGCCTGCGGAAAGCGCATCAGACAACGTGTGGTCGGGCCGTGAATCGTCACGTCCATAAACTGTTCGCTCACCGACATGCACGCTGGAACGTCCGAAGAGGCCCGGCTGAGGTGATGATAGTCCCGACCGGCCAGCAACGGACGGGCCACCAGCCACACGGGGTGCGGCCCAGCGTTCAGCGTGTAACGCACGACAGCTACGTTCCGGCCGTGAATCAGTGCTAGCTCGCGGGTGAGCTGCCACTCACCCACACGGAAGGACCATGTCGGCCAGGGCTCGTTGCAGAAGCCTTGCAGATATCGGTACCCGTGGGGATGCAAAGTGTCGCCGTAGAGGTTTGTACTGAGCTCATGTCGCTGGGCGCCGATCTCCAGGCGATCCTCCAGCTTGCTGAGAAGAACGATGCGAGCGCCGGGTCCCCTGGGCGCCGCCACCAGCAGCCCATGGTAGCGCCGCGTGTTGCAGCCGATGAGAGTCGAGGAGGCGAAGCCCCCCAAGCCGTTTGTGTCAAGCCATTCGAGCCCCAGGCCGAGCTCGAGGTTATGAAGACTGCTGGTTCCTACTGTCATGACGCTCACTCCTTGCCGCCACAGGCTGGACCGCAAAAGAAGACTGAGGACTACAGCTACTGAACCTCTACCTGCAACACCTCAATAATATTGCATTGAGGGAGCAGAGGGCACCGTCGCGGTGACGCCCCGGGGACGAGAAGAGGAAAAAGGGGCGCGGCGCAACTCGAAGCACGCCGCGCCCGTGTTGTTGTCTGCTAAGGTTCCTACCCCTGCCAGGAAAGAGCCTCGACCGGGCAGCTATCGATGGCCTCCTGGATGGTATCCTCGTCATCCCCCTGAGCGTCCACGACTTCGGCAATGCCATCATCGCCGAGGCGAAAAGTGTTCGGTGCTATCTGCTCGCACAGGCCACATCCGGTACAGGTATCCTGGTCGACAACAGGAGCCTTCGCCAAGGAAGTTCACCTCCAGCGGGATTTCCCTAGGGCCCTCCTCACTTGCCGCCTCACGTGGTTTCAGGCACAATGATAGCATCCCAACGAGTTCGGGGCAACACAGTACAGCGTAGCGTGTGGAGGAAGCCAAGGGCACAAGGGACTAGCCGCCGGTTGGGTCTCAAGCCCGGTTTCGCTGGTGTTCCGGTGTGGGCATCCTCTTTGGGCGTCCGGAAGACTCGACGGAGGTACCAAATGTACAAAAGGATTCTCGTACCGCTCGATGGCTCAGGGCTTGCCGAACGGGCTCTCCAGCATGCCGTTGACATCGCTCGCGCTTTCGATGGGCACTTGGACTTGGTAAGAGTGGTGCCTGTTGCGACACTTCAGGTTGCCCGCGCAGGCGATATCAGCGACCTCGAGTCCGAGGTCGCCGAGGCGCTCGAATACCTAACCGGACTCCAGGGCCGGTTGTCGGAGGAAGGGTTGGACGTCAGCTATCGCGTGCGTCAGGGTGACGTAGCCGAGGAGATATTGGAAGAAGCCCGAGACTGTCACTCCGACATTGTGGTCATGTGCAGCCACGGCCGCTCCGGTATCGCTCGCTGGGTCTATGGCTCTATCGCCGACCGAGTGCTGCGATATGGCTTGTCCAGCGTCCCTGCCATTTTGGTCATCTCTTCCTCAGCCAACGCCTAGGGACTACCTCTCGCCTCGGAACCGGAGCGTGCCGACCGGTGGCTTCCCTTCCTTCCCCCGATCTCTCCGCCGCTGACCTGGCGATGTTGTCGGCTGCCTTCGGACTTCCCGAGCCGGTCCGCATTGTGGGGCCAGGCGCGGGCACAGCCAGCCAGGCTGTCGTGGTCGTCTCCGGCGGCGAGCGCTTCTACCTCAAACGCCGTAACCCACGCTATTGTGCTAAAGAATGGATTGTGTACGACGCAGAGCTGGCCTGCCACTTGGAGGCGGCTGGTCTGCCTGTCGCCCCGCCTCTTTGCGGGCGGGACGGGAGACCCTGGGTCGAGAGTGGCAGCCACGTGTACCAGGTATCCCGCCTGCTGGGCGGTGCGCGCGTAGATACCCCCTCTCTCGACCAGTTGCGCGCCGTGGGGACTCTCCTCCGGCGCTGGCACGAGACCACGGCAACGTGGCGCCCCAGCGTGCGCAAGCCTGTGGGGCGACTGCACGATCCCGCCGATGCGGCCTTGTGGCTGGACGCGCTGTTGCAAAGGGCAGCCGGCGAGGAGGCCCGTGTCCTCCACCGGGCCCTCGACTGGACGGCCCGCGTCAGCGAGGCTGTACCCGACCAGGTCTACTGGGACCTACCGCTGGTCCTAGTCCAAGGCGACATGCATCCCGGCAACGTACACTTCGACGACAGCCACGTTGTCGGCGTGTTCGACTACGACTGGGCTTGCGAAGCTCCGCGCCTCACGGATCTCGTCGACGCACTTATCTACATGGCTGGCCTGCGTCCCACGCCCCTGCGCGAGAGGGACATCCGCAGTCTCACCCAGAGCTTCCGACTCGAGCCAGGCCGCGTTCGGGCCCTTCTGGACGGCTACGGTGACGGTCTGACGGCACCAGAGGCGTGCGCCCTGCCCTGGCTGCTTCTTGCCCGCTGGCTGCACTCGCGCGCCGACGCGGCGAGACGCAAGATACCCGAGGCGGAGCGGGTGGCTTACGTTGCTGACCGATTATTGGACCCCATCGGTGAGATCCATGCGCTGGGGATTGAAGTCGCCGGCCGGGGACTCTGGTAGCCCGATCAGTTCCCACGGCTGCTTGCCGACGGTTGCGCCCGCTTATTCCTCGCGCCTGTGACAAGCAAGTCCTCCTCCCAAGAACAACGGGCAGGTTCCCAATGGTCCCCCCGCCCAAGCTCGGGACGTCCTTGGAGGGATTACTCGTTGTCGCCCAGATCAGGCTCAACGTTCTCTAGGTCATTTTCGTCTTCCGGCGTGTCCTCTTCGTCCAGCAGGTCCTCATCGTCCAGGTCGTCCAGGAGCTCTTCATCCTCCTCGTCACCGAAGTCTTCCTCGTCCTCATCACCCACGTCGCCGGTCTCGTCTTCGTCCTCGCCCTTGCGGCTTGCTACCTCCTCGGTGGAGGCGAGGAGGTCAAAGTCGGGCGCGGCCTCGATCTGCTCCATGAGTTGAGTGAGCATGTCCTTGTCCTCGACGGGTGGCGGAGCCTGGGCCTTGACCTGTTCGATAACGTCCGGGGCATAGCCAAGCTCTGTATCGCGGTGATGGTCGCTGCCACTGCCGGCTGGGATAAGGCGGCCGATAATGACATTCTCCTTCAGGCCGCGCAGGTCGTCACGCCGGCCCTCGCAGGCGGCCTCTGTCAGCACCCGCGTAGTGCGCTGGAAGGAAGCAGCGGACAGGAACCCATCGGCCATCAGCGACGCTTGCGTAATGCCCATCAGCACAGGCTCGGCGATGGCCGGAGCGCCCCCCAGAGCCTCGACCCGCTGGTTCTCCTCGTCGAAGGCGAAGCGGTCCACAACCTCGCCAGGCAGAAGCTGTGTGTCGCCATGGTCGATGACCCGTCGGCGCCGGAACATTTGGCGGATGATGACCTCGATGTGCTTGTCGCTGATCGACATACCATGGCTGTGGCGATACACACGCTGGACCTCGCGCAGGATGTAACCCTGGGCAGCGGCCATACCGTGCTTGTCTAAGATCTCCTGGGGGTCCAGCGGACCACCGGTCAACGGGTCGCCGGCGCGGACCTGCTGGCCCTCTCGAACAAGCAGCTCCGGCCCCAGCGGCACTAGATGCCAGAAGTACAGC
>JAKORR010000203.1 GCA_029777735.1 Armatimonadota bacterium
ACATGCTTCGCCTGATTCAGCGTAGTGCCCTCGCGTGTGGTAACCAGACTATCCGCCGGGGTCATGCACTCGGAGACCTTGCGATCGAGGTTCGTCTCAAAGCGTAGGTCACGGTTCGTGAGGATACCCACCAGAAGCCGGTCTACGGTGATCGGTAGCCCCGAGATCCGGTAGTGGGCCATCAGCTCCAGTGCCTCGCGTACCGTGGCGTTGGGGCCCAGCGTAACGGGGTCCACGATCATTCCGCTCTCGGATCGCTTGACACGGTCCACCTCTAAGGCCTGCTGCTCGATGGACATGTTGCGATGGATTACGCCCATGCCCCCTTCGCGAGCCAGCGCAATCGCCAGCGGCCCCTCGGTGACCATGTCCATGGCCGCACTTAGTATTGGGATGTTCAGCCGGATGCTGCGGGTCAGCCGCGTGGATACATCTACCGCGGCCGGCAACACCTCCGAGTACCTCGGCACCAACAGCACATCGTCGAAAGATAGACCGGTCCGAAAACCACTATCTTCCGCCACAGTACGACCTCCTTGGAGTTGAGCAAACCAACCATTCCGCCAGCCAAATCTATCTGCGGCCGAAGAGTTAGAGGAGGGGTATGTAGAAGAGCAGACCTGGTAGCCTGCTAGACTTGTAACTCCAAACTACCCCATATCTCTGCCAGGTATTCCTGCGGACGGCAGACATACTCGAACTTCGCCGGATCCTCGATTGCCACAGGGTACATTGGCTGGCCCGCTACCAGGCCAATATCAGGCGCGTCGCAGGTGCGCGCCTGGCGTATCGCCGGCAACGGCTGCCTGTACGTGGTGTTCGGGATCCAACTCCGCCCGCCCCTTTCGTTGACGCAATAGTAGGCGAACCCACGTGCCTGTACCACAGCCTCGTAAGTGGACCTGAACCAGTCGCTCACCCAGTTGCTCATCACCATCGGCGAATCCGGATTGGGGTTCAGCGTCACATGGCCATAGTTGGGCGGCATGACCACCTTCTGACCCGCCCTGGCGTGTACCACGATGAAATCCTCTACCTTGACATAATAGGGGTCGCGGTAGATGTCATCTACCTTCTGCAGAAGGTAGACGGCTTCCCCGTAGAGCACCTCGTAGACCTCTGGGTAGCTGATCGGGTACCGCCACTGGATGTGCGGGTGGTAGTGCCCCGCCGTCTTGTAAACCTCTCGCCCCATTGGCTCACCGCGGAAGACACTGATGTCATAGCGTAGGCCGTACTTGCGCCGCATGTGCTCGTGGCCAGGCAAACAGATATCCCGATACATCCAGTACACCGGCTCGGCTATCTCGGCCTCGGGGTCCAGCAGAATCGGTCGCATTTCGGCGGCCGTACGCACACCCGGCTGGGGAAGCCCCCATCCGTCGCGCGTTGATTTCAAGGCAAAGGTCTCGGGATCAAAGGCTATAGGCAAGCCACAAATCGGCTCGAGATCCGTCATCGGGGAATCTCCTCACTTGCTGAAGCTGTCAGGGCCACGGCAGCCGCACCGATCACTCCGGCATCATACCCAAGCGTGGCAGGCACAATAGACACATCGGAGACGTACTCCATTGCCAGTTCCCGGTAGCGCGAACGAGCGGGCCCCAAGTACAGGTCTCCCAGGTCAGCCACTCCACCTCCAACGACTATCACATCAGGGTCGATGAGATTCGCGGCCAGAGCCAGCGTCCAACCCAAGTAGCCACCCGCCTCGGCGACGATCGTTCGGGCCACTTCGTCACCTCGTGAAGCATATTCCCCGACCATGCGGCCCGTCAAGTTCTCCGCTCCCGCCAGAGCCGAACGTACCAGCCGTGCTGCGTCGTGCAGCTCCCTGGCGCGTCGGCCCAGCGCGTCGCCCGAAGCCAATGCCTCTAGGCATCCTCTCTTGCCACACGGGCAGACTGGCCCGTCGGGCAAGAGCACAAGGTGACCAATCTCCCCTGCGTTGAAGTGCGCGCCTCGGTATACCCGGCCCCTAATCACGATCCCTCCTCCAATCCCGGTCCCCACATTCACGTAGAGCAGCACCTCGCATCCATACCCAGCACCAAACAGCGCCTCCCCCAAGGCAGCCGCGTTGGCGTCATTCTCCACATGCACCTCAAGTCCCGTCGCCTCAGAGAACAACTTCGCCAGAGGAACGTCAGACCACCCCTCAACATGATGAGAACGTCGTACGGTCCCCGTCGTCGGGTCCACCGGCCCACCGAAGCCGATCCCCACGGCCACAGGTGGATTTTCGGTCGGTGCTTCCTTCACCATCGCCCGCGCCACTTCCAAGAGCTCGCGCACACACTCCTCAGCCCCCGCCTCGCGGGGCGTCTTCAGACGGCGCAGCGCCAGAATCTTCCCGTCCGAGGTCACCAGTCCTACTGACAGACGGCTCCCGCCTATGTCCACTCCCACGCAAGTACAAGTAGTTCTCTTGGGCATCGCGATGCGCCCCCGCTCCGGGCAACGAAGCTCTTACCGGCAAAGACGAGCACGGTGAGAGGTGAAGGGGCCACAATCCACCCCACACCTCCTACACGAGCGACCTGCCACTCGCCAGCAGTAGGGCTGAGCTATTCTTCGCCCGGTGCACGGGCGTCTCCTTCAGTGGCGCCCAAGGAAGCAAAAGCATAGATAGCGAAGCCCGCCTCGTGCCGCTGGTAGACGGGGCGTACCTGGCGCCACGCGGTTTCCAGAGGATGGCGGTTATCTTCTGGAATCGGCTTGCCGCGATCAAGAATCACGTGGAAATCACCGGCCCGAACTCCTGCCTCACCGGGCAGGTCTGTGATGCGCCAGGGCAAGCCCACAAACAGCCCCACGGCAAAGGCTGGTGCGTCGCCAGCCGTAACGTATACCCGAGCTTTGGGCCCGGCCGAAGCCACCACGCGCTGGACCACTGGCACAGCTGCCCTCGCGTCGGTAGTGCTGCCCGACAGACCGATGCGCCCCTGCAGCAGCTCGGCAGGTTTGGCCGGCCACCCGCCGGCCAGGCCTCTCAACACGGAGAGGCCCGCAACCAGGATCAGAAGAGCCAGGCCCACCAACCGAGCTGGGTTCTCACACCACCACACACCAGCGCGCCCAACAGCCTCCGCGAAGGCTATCGCCAGTAGTACCACGGCCGCCGCCTTGGCCGCCAACACAGGGCCCGAGGACATACCCCAGTCCCATGTGACTTCCCAGTGTTCGGGAGTCCACCGCAGCAAGAACAGAAAGGCAATCACGCCTGTGGCCAGCACAGCCCAGGCCGCGGCCCGTAAATCCTCACGCCGCACAAAAAGAGACAACACAACAGCCCCAATCCAGCCCCCACACCCCAGCGTTAGCCACGAAAGCAGACTTAAATGCCCAAGGTAACGCCCGGACTGCTGGACCCAGTGCCGCCAGCTTGCCCAGGGATCGCCTATGATGGCCCAGCTCGCTATCACCCACAGCAGAAGCATATAGCCAGACAGCATCGCGAACAGTAGGGCATTGCCCTCGGCCCAAGCCCACCGCGAGAGCGGAACCCGACCCTCCCCGCAAGCCGTTCCGTCGGACACTAACCGGCCTGCCAGAGCAGCCCGCACCGCCACAACTACCGTCGCGGCCGCCACAACCAGCACGCCGATCGTATCACACAGGGCTGCCAGTCCGAGGAAAAGCGACGCGGTAATCAAATCGCGCAGGGTCAGCCGCAACGCCCAATTAGATAGCGCCCCCAGACCTATTAGCATCAGGGTGAAGAACACGGCCGTCGGCGACCCTCCCGCGTAGAGACTAAGCACGAGAGGATGCAGGAAGACGGCGGTCACGAACAGGACGGACGCCCAGAAGGGCAGCCCAAGGCGGGTCATCCAGGCGAGCAGCCACCAAACCGCCACAAATATCGCGGTAGCGCCGAGAAGTACCTGAGCCACCCCAGCAATACACCAAGCAGGTGCCAACCACGCCACAGGCGTCAGCAACAGAGTCGCTAACGGTGGATACGCAAAGCCAATCATTGACAGTGACGGGCGCTCCTGGGCGTGGATCACTGTGTAGGCAGCTGATACAGCGTACAAGCCGTCCCAGTTCACCAGACCCTTCGCCAGAACCGCGTCGCGCCCCAAACTGAGAGTTAGCAGCCCAAAGGCCAGCGCGACCAAGGCCGAAGCCGAGGAACTCGTCCGCAAGCTATTTCGTCGGCTGTGGTCGGTAGAAGCCATGATCGGTCTTTTCCCAG
>JAKORR010000204.1 GCA_029777735.1 Armatimonadota bacterium
ACCAAGCTGACCCTAGGCCTGGACTCCCCAGAAAACCACTATTACCGGGCGGCATACATGGATTGCCTTCGTGGCCTCGACTTCCTCACCTCGCGCAGTGAGGTGGACTCCTCGCGACTTGGGGTCTGCGGCACCAGCCAAGGCGGCGGCCTCGCTCTTGCGGCAGCGGCCCTGGACCACCGTGTGAAGGCGTGTGCTACCCACGTTCCCTTCCTTTGCGCCTATCGAATCGCGGTCGAGACAGCGACGACAGGGCCCTACCTGGAACTAACGGCCCACTTCGCCAAGCATCCCGACCAGCGGGCGCAAGCCCTGACGACGCTCGAATGGTTCGACCCGCTCAGCCTAGCCACATGGATTGAGGCTCCAACGCTCATCAGCATCGGCGATCTGGACACCTGTTGCCCTGGACCGACCATTGAGGCCATGTATTCACGTCTCTGCTGCAAGCGCGCTCTGATCCATTATCCAGACCTTGTCCACGCTTGGCGCTACGACTTCCGTCAACAAACAAGCAACTGGATGAACCTATACCTGTAGAGCAAGAAGAGCATGAGAGCAAGACATCGCACCGCTGGGCCATCCTTCCGTGCCCTGGAGCGCCGAGGCCGAAGCTGCGCCCAGCACATTGCCCCATCGCGGTCTTCCACCTTCAGGCGACCCGCAAGAGGAAAACCTACTTGGTCGTCAGTAGGAACAAGCGGTATTGCTGAGGCGCCAACGAGGTGGACAGCGTCAGGTGGCCAGCTGCTGCCGTCGTCGTGGATACCGGCACATGCTTGAGGGCGCCGGGGCGCAGCGGCCCAGAGGGCTGCAACTCTTCCACCTCCCAAGCGCCCGGGCCCAGTCGCAACGACACGCCTACCTTCGCCAAGGCTGTTTGCTCACCAACAGCGCCGGCATTGTACACGAGGGCCAGATGACGCCCACCCTCGAGGCGCAGGAGCATACCCCGCGCTCCCGCCGAGCACACAACCACTGGCGTTGTGCGGGACGGCACAGCCGCGTTCCCCGAATCGAGCATCTTGGCAAGCCAAGCTAGCGTAGATCCCTCAACCCGGTCCGACGACAGGTAAACGACCCTGCCCTTCCCCACAGACCACGACCAACCCACGACCTGACCGTTCTGCCTCAAGGAATCCGAGACGTCGCTGCCGGGCAAGATAAGCCCCGCGGTCAGCGTTCCTTTTGCGTCCAGCTTGACGACTTCATCCTCCGCCGTCCGGACTGAGAAGCTTACCCCCGAGAGAAAGTTGGGCTTCTTCATAAGTGGTCGATGGTACTCGTCGAAGGACAGACTCCCAGGCCCTAAGACCATAGTACCTCCATCGCGCACAAACTGTTCCACGACTGCACAGGCCTTAGCACCTACACTCAGGATCGAGGGCACAACGAGGACGCCTACATCGCTCAGCCTGCCCGCCTCAACGTCCGCGTCGAAGACGTAGCGCGGAACGTAGCCAAGACGCGCGACCGTTGCCGCCCAATATAACGCCCGCAGCGCCGCTGTCCGCTCTGCTCTATTGTCGGGCCTCGCCATGCATGCCGAACCAAAGCTCTGCCACACGGCTGCATCGCACTCCAAGCGGGCCTCTTGCCACAGGGCCTGCCCCCGAACCGCCGGCTCAAAACTGGCCTCGTAGCGCAGGTACACTTCCTCCGGGACAACGGCCGTAGCGTCTCCCATGTCAGGGGTCTCGGCTACAGTCTGGATGATACCCTGGGCGCCGCATGCGAGAGCGAGGACTGCAAGAAGCTCGTGGGCCGCCGGCGTCAGTCCCAGAACGTCGCCCCAGCGGAATCGTGCCACGCAGCCGGGCCACTGATCGGGCACGCCGTCCATGTCACGGTCCGCGATGCTCGCTAGTTGACAAATTGCCGCCACCAGATCCGCCGGGTCGAAGCCCTTCTCATAATTGGCGAGCGTCACAGGCGCAAGGCAGTCCAGGTGCTCGGCCCCTGTCTCGGGCCCAAGCCCTGCGTAGAGAGGATCGCCGAGGTAGCCAGCATCCACGCCTACGATAGCCCCGGAGGAGTGCTTCCTCACGGCGGTTGCCAAGTCCCTCCAACGTAGCCGAGCGCTCTCAGCCCGAGCCTGTTGCCACGCCAGCCAGCGCGGCGTTGCCTCCCAGACCTCTGGCGGCGTCATTGCGGCCTCTGATGACGCGGCTTGCAGATGCTCCGCGGCTTCCTGGAAAACTTTTACCGCGGCAGGCGAGTAGTCACCTTTCGGGTCGCAGGAAGCTGTTAACCACGGCTGACCACGCGAGTACATAACAAAGGTGTCGCCCCTTATCGGCGGCACAGCTTCCACCATCAGTGTACGGACCGAAGACTCCAGCCAGCACGGGCGCCCCAGGGCTGCTCCATCGCGCTGTACCTGCTGAAAGGCCGGATTGATGCTCGTCGGAAGCTCAGCGGTCAAAGCAAGGAAAGGCCTTAGACCCCGCCAATGCCCGGTCGCGGGGCCGGGCGGATTGTCCGCCACCTGTGCGGACCACATCTCCCTGCCGGTCGCAGGCCTCGCCGTGCCAGCCACAGGGGCACCGCTCGACATGTTCATGCAGTGCAGAAAATCGAGTGTACCGGGACAAAGCAACAGGTCCTGGCGCCCGCTGGCCTTGCGCAAAGGTTGGGTGGGGACCTTGCGCCAATAAGCCTCGGCCCAGTCGACTAGCCGCTCCACGCCACGAGCTGCGGAGTCCGCCAACCGAAGAGCCTCGACAGGCTTCGTGGACGCCAACCGCCATGCCCTCAAGGCCTCTTCGCGAGCACCATCGTATTCTGGCGGAACGTCAGCCCGAAGAAGGTATAAGGCCTGACCAGCCGGCAGCCCAAGATAGACCCACCCTCGGAAGGCCGTCCGTGCGGAGAGCTCCGCCAGCAGACTCTGGTGAGCCCGGGCCGAAGCTGCGAGGAGCGACACCAGCATGCCATCGTAGCCCACAGCCTGTGCCCCCGACGTCCACTGGCTCCGCTGCGCGGCAATTCCCACCACTTTGCCCTTTCCCACTCCTCGAACCCAGACCACTGGCCAGCCGTCCTCAGCGGCCACGACGACCTTGGCTCCTTCAACTTGGGGGAAGTACTCAGGACACGGCAACCGCCAAGACGCCAGCGGAACGCCGATTACGGCCGGATGCTGGTCCTGAAGACAGCGCACAGGCTGCAACATCGTGCTTACCCGAGTCCGCGCAGGTGTCATTCCCAGAGCTTGTGCTAGAGTGCCAGTTGCGAGTCGAGGCGCGTCCTCGATGACCACAGCCGAACCGGCCTGCGCGAAGGCTAGAAGCTGGGCAGCTTGTGCCTCAGTGATAGTCTCGCACTCGGCCGCAACCCAGACAACCTGGCAGACCTTGGCCCCTTCACGCAGGAGCACCGTTTCCAGAAAGGGACGCACCGCCGAACCGCTAACCTCAGGCGCCGGGCTGACAAGGCACACCTCCGGCGCCGTGGAACCCGTCGCGGCAGCAAGCAAACAGACTAATTGACCCGTTACTCCAAACAGTACAGACACCCGTCACTGGCTCCTACATGTAGTCGCCCGTCCTCCAGCGCGGGCGATGAGAAGATCTTCGGCGCCAACTGCACACGGCTTATCACGGTCCCGCTGCGCAGGTCGGCGACGTATAAACACCCGTCCTGGGCACCGAAATAGGCGCGCTCCGCCGTTGCCGCCGGGGACGAGTCCACTACCCCTCCTATCCTCTGTCGCCAAACCTCCACGGCGCCATCGCGACGCTGACAGCGCAACAGCGTCTCCGATAGGTAACCCTCGACCGAGACGTAGATAACTCCGGCATCAGTCCACAAAGGGCTCGCGAACACAGATCTCGCCTCCACAACCTGCCACCGCGGCTCACCGGTCCCGTGGTCTAGCGCCAACAGATACGGTACTTTTGGCGGAGTCAACTGGCTCGGGCTGACAAGGGGAACGAGCAGGACTTCGCCAGCCAGGACAGGCGCGGCCATCACCGGGCAGCCTGTCTCGCGCCGCCATACCACCTCGCCACTCTCCGGTCGCACAGCCCACACAACGCCCTTCTCGTCGCCTACGTGGACCAAATCGGCCCCCCCGCACGGGGAGCCACTCACCCCGCCGGCCAAGGGCCTCTCCCACAAGGTCGTCCCATCATTCAGGCGCGTGCAGTGCAAAAGACCGTCCATGCTGCCCCAGACCACCGCCTCACCCACAACCAGCGGCGAAGCCACCACAGCGTCCCAGGCGTGCACCCGCCAGAGTATTCCTCCGTCCAGGCCTAAACAGTAGAGAAACCCACGAGCAGTACCGACCGCGAGACGGTCGCCGGAGGCCGCGGCTGCCGAGCACACCGCTCCTTCAAGCTCGGCACGCCACAGGACCTCACCCGTAGTGGCGTTGATAGCAGCGAAGAGGCCCCGATTCGTGCCCACAAACACCCTTCCATCCACCACTATAGGCGAGCCGTCTACACTGCCCCCCAGTCCAACCTTCCACGCCACGCGGGGCTCATCGGAAATGCCCCTCGGGGCTAGGCCCGAGCGTGCGTTGTCGCCTCGGAAGGTCGGCCATGCGGCTGCCGCGTTCTCCCAAGGAACAGCGCCCAGAGTCACTAGCACCACGATTAACGCCGCTCTCTGGAGGGGGCCAGAGCAGCGGCGTTGTGTACTCCATGATAGGGATTCCATCCGCATCAGGAAGGCGGCGAAGGCGGGTAGTCCTCCTCTGTGACCAGAACGAAAGGTTCGGTAAGAGTCACCACCTCGCCTTCTCGAGCAACTGTAACCGTTGGCGGAGCGCCGGGCGGCAGGGCAAAGCCCTCCGGCGGCTCAACAACCACTGTGTATGTGCCGGGCCGAACATGCGCCTCAAACTTCCCATTCTCAGTGGTTGTCTCTGTATCACCGACCCTTACAACGATTCCGGTGGCCTCAAGATCCGGGTAATCGAGGTATTTTACCTCGCCTCGCACCGTTCCCGTTCCCGACGGCGGTTGTGGCTGAGCAGCCGGACCATCATCACCACCACACCCAGCTATCAGCATTGTAGCCAGGGAAACGGCCATGAGGGCCACCCATGTTTTGCCCTTGCTTCGCATTTGGCTTTAAGCCTCCGGCGCTTAGTCTTGCCTCATCACACCCGATTACCTACCAGGCCCGTAGCGGACCTGGGTGACAGCCTTCGCACGCTGGCCGTTCTCGGCCACGGCCTCGATCTCGACCAGATACAGCCCAGGCGGCGCCACCGAACCGCTAGCATTCCGGCCGTCCCAAGCGAACGTGTTAACACCAGCGGATGCGACACTGTCAGAGGCCAGCACCCTCACGGGGCGCCCCGCGATGTTCAGCACGCGAGCCTGCACTCGGCATGCGCAGCTCACCGAGTAGCTCACCACAACACGCGAACCCTGGGCCCGGGCAGAAGCCGCCGAAACGACCAGCCCTGCCGTAGTTCGTGGCTCAACGGTCAGGCGCAGGACACGACTGCCACCGCTATCCCCAACCTGGAACCGGTAGGTGCTCATCGTCCTAGCATACAGGGACTTGCCTGTCGCCGGATCGGTCAGCGTCACGGTCATGTCATGCGGCACACGGCTCAGGTCGGGCAGGCTGACGGCCACCTCGGCGCTCGCGACGTCGGTGCTCACCACGATGTCCCATTCGTGCTTTGTCTTCGTGCCCACCTGCACCGAGCGCGACAACCGCGTGCCATCAGCGGCCTGCACCGACACGTCCACTGCGTCGGGCATGGCCGGCGGCTTCTCAAGCGATAGTGCAGCCCCAGTGCTTCTTACGCCCACCGCGCAGCATTCGTCGTACCTCTCGCCCACACGCGCGGCAACAGGTAGCCACCAGCCCTTAGGCCCAAGATCAAGCTGCAGAGCCTCGGCCTTCTCCACCTCAGCTGTCCGAGTGGGCTGGCTGATCTGTACCGAAGCCGTGCTCAGGGCCCGCAGCCAGATGCCTTCCCAGGGCAACATGTAGGAGCGTTCGACGCCCACGCCCGGTGTATCGGACACTAACAGGTAGGACCGCCGCACCGGGTCGTATACGTATCCGAAGGGCCTTAAAGTCCCAGACGTGGTCTTGATGCTCGCGAAGGACAACACGGCGTCGTATGGGTTGCCCAGCATATTCCAACCCATCGATAGTCCCAGATTCACGGGGCTGTTTGGGTCAGTCGGAACTCCGATGACCTCGAGGTCGGTGTTCGCGGCGAAGCGCACGAAGAAGCCCCTGCCAGGCTTCACCTGCAGCAGTTCGGAATCTGGTCGGAGCCGCGGCGTCACATACCCGGCAGGTGAAGCTACAGGGTCCCAGCGCGCTACGGCTTCGGTACCAAAGACCGACGAAGCCGCTGCATCGTACGGCGTCGCTGGAACACCTAGCATATACATGCCGGTCGAGAAGGCCTTCCGGAAGGCCCTATAGCCGACGAAGTTGATGGCCGTCTGGTTGGGCGGCACTGCCACTGGCTGGTCGCCCCGGTGCCACACCCCCTGAGCATCCTGCCAGATGAAGCTCCACCCCTCTTTCTCCGCGCGTACCTGTACCGTGCCAGTAGGCACACCACCGATCTCGTATCGCCCTGTCTCATTCGTTACTGCCGTGCGGCCGTCACACGTGAGACGTACAGCGTCCATCCGGTTGCCTTGGTAATCCGTCACCAAGCCAGCGATCGAGAAGGAGAACGGGATTGCGCGGAAGTCCAGGTTCGTCAGGTCGCCCGGCACCGTAGCCTCCGTGATCCGCACGGTGCGGGAGGCTGGCTCAAAGCGGTAACTGGCGAAGGTCGGCGTGATTGTATACTCCCCGATCGTCAGGCCTGCCATTCGCCAGACGCCCTGGGCGTCCGTGGTCACTGTCAGCGCGTTCACCTGGATCGACACGCCAGCCAGCGGCTTCCCATCCGCCGTGGCAACCGTACCCGACATCTGGAAGGTCTGCTCCCGCCCGACAAAGTCAACATTGTCCGCGTTAGCTTGCAGGTTGACCTGCCGCTCCTCGGGCGTGAAGGTCCACCCGCCCAGCAACACCTTCACCGTGTAGGTTCCGGCTAGGAGCCCGTCGAAGCGGAAGTAACCGTTGCCATCCGTCTGTACTGTCTTCTGCACGTCTCCACTCAGGGCTACGTTCACCGCGGGGATCGGCACTCCCGACGCATTCGTCACGCGACCTACGATCATGTACCGCGGCGCGTTCTGTGTCCTGAACTGGTACTCGAAAGGAGGAGTGACCTTGTTACCCGCGTTGTCCGCCGCCTGCACCCGCACCGTCACGTCCGTCTCGTAGGGCAGCAGGTCTTGCGGATCGAAGGTCGCCGTAACTGTCACACTGCCCGCTGCTTCACGCTTCGTCAGTGTGCCGGGCACAGCTGTACCGCCCACTAATACCTCCACCTGCACGGAGTCGCTATTCACCCCTGTCTCCGTGTCTGTAAGACTTACCACCACGTTGGCATCGATCCGCACACCCGTGTCGTTGGCCAACGGCGTCACCGGAGTAACCGTCGGCGCAGTGACATCGCCTACGATCCTGAAGCTCCATGTAAGTGTCCTCATGTTGCCCGCGAGGTCATAGGCCTCCGCCACACACTGCACAAGGTCGCCGTAGTTGAAGTCCTGGGCCGGGTCATAAGTGCACTGGTAGTCGTACTCATAACCCTCGATCTGTAGCGGCGCCTGGATCGTCTGGCCGTTGACGGTCACCTTCAGCGTGATCCGGTTCTTGTCTACACCCGCCTGGTCGTCCTCCTGCCCGTCAACCACCCGGAAGACAATGTTCGTCGAACGCTCCACGCCCGTCGCTTCGTCAAGCGGGCTGACGGGAATGATCGCCAGATCATCCGTGTCGGCAAGCACCGAGAAGCTCCAGACGCTCCAGTTCGACATCGCGTTCCCCGCGCGGTCGGTCGCCCGCACGCGCACCGACACCACATCGTTCCACTGCCAGTCCTGGCTCGGCTCGAAGGACACGCTCCCCCGCGTGAAGTCCGGCGTCCATATCACCGAGAAGCCCGCGTCGTCCGTGATATCCGTCCACGCCTGCCGCGTACTTCCCCGGTTCATGATCCGCAGCTCAACCTGCAGCGTCTGCTCGTCCACTCCAGACAGGTTGTCGCTGATGTCGAAGGCCACAGGCTCCGCAAAGCCCACCTGCGTGGCATCCTTCGCGGGTGCCAGACTCGCCATATCCACCGCCGGCGGCGTCAAGTCCGCTAGGACGTTGAAGGTCCAGTCGTCCTCCAGCACATTGCCCGCCCTGTCCTTCACGTACACCCAGACCCTCACTACATCGTTCCACGTCCACCCGTTCGCCAACTCCGGATACTGGTTCGCAGGCACATCCTTCGGATCGAAGGTGACGATCTGGTCGTTGGCGTCCCGCCCCGTAGCCGGCTGCGGCTGTACCCAACTGTCCACTCGTACCCTCGGCTGAGTGGTCACGCCTCGGTTCCGTATCATCACCTCCATCTTGAAGGTGCTCCAGTCCATCCCAGAAGCCAAGTCCTGCAAATGTATCGATAGGACCTGGTCCAGAGCTATTTCAGTGTCCCCATCGTCAGGAACGCGGTCCACAATCACCGGCTTGTCAAGGTCCGCCAGGCAGTCGAAGGTCCACGTCTCGTCCAGCGCATTCCCCGCGTTGTCCACGAGGTGCAGCCAGACGGTCACCGCATCGTTCCACGTCCACCCGTTCGCCAACTCCGGATACCGGTTCGCAGGCACATCCTTCGGATCGAAGGTGACGACCTGGTCGTTGGCGTCCCGCCCCGTAGCCGGCTGCGGCTGTACCCAACTGTCCACTCGTACCCTCGGCTGAGTAACCGTGCCGCGGTTCCGTACCTCCACCTCAAAGGTGAAGGTGCTCCAGTCCACCCCAGATACTGCATCCTGAAGTTGGACGCTGATTACTTGATCCAGCGGCACCTCCACGGAGCCGTTCTCCGGCGTCCGCGTGGCGATCGACGGAGCGTCCTGGTCGACCGTCGCGTAGAAGCTCCAGTCCAGCGTTAGGCGGTTATCTGCCGCGTCGCGCACAACCAGGTGCACCTGCACTACATCGTTCCACTTCCACGGCCGCGTGCTCGTCGACGTCCATTCTATCGTTACCGGCTCCTGCGTCGGCGCCCCAGTGGCAGGGGTCAGCGTCCTTGTCCCATTCACCGGTGTGCCGTTTACGCTCACACTCATCTCCACCACAGGGTTGGGGTCGGCAGGTGTATCTGGCAGGTCGATCCCTACGCCGGTATCCTGCACCTGCACCGTGATGGTCCGCCGCCCAACCGCCACCTCAGTCTCGTCCGGCGCTGGGCTCTGCGACACAACCACCGGCGGCTGCGTATCCGTCGTCGTGATAGCCGTCGTCCGCACAACGTTATCCTGATTCGGAATCTCGTCGAAGGCCACCACCGCAACGTAGTACTTCCTACCTGGCGTCAGCGGCGTCCCGTCCGGCAGATTCGCGATCGTGTAGGTCTGGGTCCCCGGCTCCACCTTCGTCGCGTTCACCTCCGTCAGACCCGCCACGTTCGTGAAGTCCGTCTCCTCGACGTATACTCTGTATCCCCCATCCGGCGCGATATCGATCTGCCCATCCTCATCGTAGAAGCTCCAGTCCACGTCGATCGTCCGGCCCTGTGGCCCACTCACCAGCACCAGGGCCGGCGCCGGCGCCGCCTGCTGAACCTTCGCCGGCGCCACCGTGTCCTTGATTTGCGCCTGCACCTGGCTCCGGTCGATTTGCGGATACGGCCAAGTGCTGTCGTCCTTGTCCGTGTACGTCGCCTGGATCGTCTCCCGCGTCGTTCCTGTCGACGGGTTCCCCGCCATCGCGTTCAGCCATCCATCCTCCGACTCCCCCGCCCGGCCGATCGTCGGCAGGCTTCCCCGGAAGATCCCGGTGTTCGCTCCCGTCTCCGTCAGCGTCACCGTCTCTTGGTCCCCGTCCTCAAGTGACTCAACCAGCACCTCCACCGTGTCCACTTGAGCCGGGTCGTTCTCATCAGGTTCGTTCAGCTCGAGGTAAATGCGCGCCGCGGTGGCCGGATCTAGACTCCGCCCTTCCTCATACTCTGTCGCCTGCACCCACGCGGCGTTGGTCTGCCTCAACTGGCTATCTGTCCCCAGCATCGGCCCAACCAGCCACTCATCCAGCGACTCATCCGTCGCCTTGTCCCTCGGTCCCCTATCGGAGTACGAGCCTTCCCTGCTCCCTCCATCGGGCCCGTCCGGGTCATACCACCACACATTGCTAAACCCATCATTCGCCATAAAGTAGAACCGGTACAGCCCCCATTGCGGGAAGGCCGCGTTCCCCGTCAATTGCACCTCGTAGTCCTTACCGTCA
>JAKORR010000205.1 GCA_029777735.1 Armatimonadota bacterium
AAGGGGGGTGCCTCGAACCGCCCGCCCCACCTCTACCCGCCCGCCCGACCGGCTGAGGCGTCGAACCACGTCGCCAATGGCGGTGTTGCTGTTGACGTCGGAAACATCGAGAAGTTCAAGAAGCACGCGGCAGCCTACGGCTTCCAGTGGTTCGGGCTGAGTGACCCTGTGCACTTCACCTTTACAGGTGTTCCTGGCAAGGTCGAGCAGGTAGTCAAGGACCGCCAGAACTGGCTCAACACCGCTCGCGGAGAGCGCCTCATGGTCGATGGTCTCGATGGCCCGGCTACCAAGGCAGCGATCAAGCGCTACCAGACCTTCCTCGGCGTCACCGCTGACGGCATCTGGGGCACCAACACCCAGAACGCTCACCAGGCGTACTGGAACGCTGTGAACGCTGTGCCTGCTCCTGGCCGTGGCGTCGTCCGTCGTGGCAACACAGGCACCAACGTCCAGGACCTCCAGAACCGCCTGCGCTCCAGCTACCCGCTCTACGCCTCGAAGCTGGTTGCTGACGGCAACTTCGGTCCTGCGACTGAAGCTGCTGTAAAGGAGTTCCAGCGCCGCTCCGGTCTCGCCGTGGACGGCATTGTCGGAACGCAGACCTGGAAGGCTCTCGGCCTGTAGCATAGGCGCTGAAAGAGGAGTTGACATGGCAACCAAAACCACAGCCACCAAGGCATACATCGGAGCAGGAATCGCCGCAGTAGTGGCGGGCCTGTCCACCGCAGTCACCGCACTGGAAGACGGAGCAATCTCGTCTCAGGAGGGCCTCACCATCGCTATCGCGGTGCTGGTGTCCATCGGTGGCGTGTTCGGCGGCGTTTATTCAGCCACGAACAAGCCGGTCGAGTAATGGCCGAGCCCGGCCAGGGCGAGCAGGAGGTCGATCTCGGTCGGCCCCTTTGCTCGTTCGCCGAGTGCGGGAGAGTGGTGAAGTGCCGCGCTCTCTGTGACGCTCATTGCAGGCAGCTCTGGGCTGGTAAAGAGCTTCGGCCAAT
>JAKORR010000206.1 GCA_029777735.1 Armatimonadota bacterium
CCCCCACATCACGCCGAAGGCAGCCCAACCGATCGTCATCGCGTTCGGTTTACCCATGGGGCTCACCGAACTGAGGAGCAGCCCGCCGTTGTTCAGATCCGAGAGCGTGCGCACGAGATACCTGTGCCAATCGACCGTGACCTTCGCCATTGCCATACTGTTTGACCTCCTGCTGGATGAGCCTCGCCCGCCCGTCCCACTCGATTCCGTGTCCATTATCGTGTGGCAGACTATCTAAGGCAACCGCCGCTGAGCCTGAGGGACACCGCCCAGTTCAGGGAGATAAACAGCCATCGGCTGGCGCCGGTGGCTCTCCCCCGCCCATGAGGAAGGGCTTTGCAGGCCGCGCGCGTAGCATGGTACCATTGCGCCGAGTGGAGAGTGACTGCTATGCAGCGTCTACGATTGGATGGGGAGGAGGAACCTTTTCCATCCCTGGGTCGCCTACCGGAGCCTGTTGATGCGCCTTGCGAGCTTATAGCGGCGCTGGTTTCGGCCATGCGGGTCACGGGCGCGGACGTCTCCTATGTCGAGTGTATGGGCCTCAGCGGCGCAGCCTTTATGCTTCGTAAGAGCCGGGGCCCCTTCGCGCATGTGGACGCGACGCGGGGCCGCGAGCGGTTTGTCACTGACGCGTTGGCCGACCTAGGCTTCGGAGACGCACAGGTGGTGAATCTTCATGGCGGTATTCCCGAGGCGCTTGTGGCAGAGCTGAAGGTCGGCCGAGCCCCCGTGGCGCGGGGCTGCTTCCCCGAGGCTCTTTGGCGAGTTGGTATCGTGGTGGGGCTGGTCTCCGATAATCTGTGGAGTGTTCTGGACTGTTCCGGTCGCGTCCACGCGCTGGCACCGCGGGCCGACTTCCTGCTGCTGGTCGGGGCGCCCGGCGAGAAGCTATCCCCCGCGCCTTCGGTGCTCCTGTGGCGGTGCCTTGATGCTTGGGAGGGCATGGACGAGGACGAAGGTGTCGGCGGTTGGCGCCACTGGGTGGAGGCCCTGCGCGCGGAGCCTGAGCTGAAGGGCGAAGCTGCGAGGGTTGCGCTATCGGCCCACGAGGTACTCTACGAGACGCTGTTAGACGCCAGGGCGGCCGGTGCCACGTGGCTGGCGGATCTGGCCGAGCGGGCGGGTGGAATGGCAGGCGACTGGCTCGAAGGTGCTGCGCGTAAGCTCTATGAGCTGGCCGAGCTACTTGACTCGCGTCATCCACCAGTGCATCATCCTGATACCGAACCGGCCTTCCGAGACGCGGCGTGGCGCGCCAAGTTGGCCGCCTTGCTGTCGGAGGCTGCGGAATTGGATCTGTCGGCGAAACACGATGTAGCACAAGCGATTGAGGCGGACTACCCACCGGGGGGAGGGGACTAGCAGGACCGTGAGCACTCGAAAGGTGAAGTATTGCCCAGGAGGGATGGTAATGCGCCCTTGGCTGCCGATAGCGGTCGCTGCAATGTTGGGGGTATCTGGGCTGTGTACAGCGGCGCCGGAGGAGTTCGTAGAGTTTCCGGAATTCCGGTACATCTCGGCGCTTCCCGGGGGCGGTTTCGGTGTGACGCCTGAGGGCAGAGTAGGGTTCGATGGTGCGCTGATGATGAACGTTCCTGTGGCCTATACCCCCTGCAGCGGCAACTTTGTGGGGGGATACTGGTCAGGCTCTACGGATCCGTGGGACATCAACATCGGGACGGAGGGCTCCGATGTCAATGGCACTGCCTTACTGGCCGCGGGTCTGGGCAAGCCCGAGCACGGCTTGTACGTCGCCTTTATGCCTACATCCAAGGAGAGCGAAGCTGTGTGGAACTTCCAATTGCAGCTTCGCGGGGATGACTGGGACAAGCCCGCCTTCGCAATCGGCGTGCAGGATTCTTCAAATCAGCGAGACCGCCACAAGGGTGTCCACAAGGGTGGTAGCCGCAGCTTCTACGGCGTGGCGACGGGTCGGCTCGGGTCCGAGGACAACTTTGTGTACTTGACGCTCGGTTGGGGTGGCGGGAGGTTCAACAGCCGGCCCTTTGGTGGCGTGTCGTGGCCCTTCCATGATCACTTCACCGCCTTCGCAGAATACGACGGGTTCAACGCCAATGTGGGATTAGCCCACAGTTGGTTGACACGTCTCTCCGAGCGGCAGTGGAATGTCGTCAGCATCTTCGGCCTTGTGGACCTTAATCGGCCGTTGCTGGGTAGCTGCGTGACTTACAGCCACTAGTCTGCTACGACAACGCCACGGTTCATGGTAGAGGCGGACGGGGGCAGCCCTTCCGCGGAATCAATGTGTGGCGACCGCTCTCCCAGCTAGCGCCGGACAGGCCAGACAGGGTTCACGCCTTCCCTCGACAGTGGTATATACTTCGGGGAGACTTACCATCGCTGGGGGAATTTGTATGCCTGCGCGGGTCGCCGTTGTCGGCAATATAAACACCGACTTCTTGTTACCCACCAAGCGTGTGCCTCAGCCAGGGGAGAACCTGGTGTCGGAGGATCTCCAACTCCAGGCTGGTGGCAAGGGCGCAAACCAGGCTGTGGCCGCGGCTCGGCTTGGGGCGGAAGTGACAATGGTGGGGTGTGTGGGCCGTGATCCCTTCGGCACATTGCTGTGCCAGAACCTTCAGCGCGAGGGCGTGGACACCAGTCATGTCTTCGTCGACCAGTCCAAGCCCACCGGTAGCGCCTTCGTGATGGTGATGCCAAAGGGAGAGAACGCGATTCTGTCAGCGCTTGGCGCAAACCTAGAGCTGACGCCGCCGCGGGTCGAGAAAGCCTTTTCCGACATCGGGGAAATGGACCTGATCATGGTGCAAATGGGGATCCCTTTGGAAAGTGTGGACCGAGTGATTCAGGTCGGCGCAGACCGCGAGGTGCCGGTGCTTCTTGATCCCACGCCACTGCGCGACGATCTGCCGCGGCTGTGGCGGTATGCGACAATTGTGACGCCGAATCAGTCCGAGGCCGCAGTCATGGCGGGCAGTCCGGTGGATAGTCTGGGCAGCGCTCTGGAAGCAGCTCAGACTATCCATAGCCGTGGCATCAAACGTGTGGTGGTGAAGCTGGGGGCGCGAGGCTGCGTGCTCTTCGACGACGACGGCGGTCGGAGAGTGAAAGCCTACGAAGTACAGGCGGTCGACACGACAGGCGCCGGCGACGCTTTCGCGGCCGCGTTAGGCGTCGCACTGGCAGAGGGACAGAGCTTCGACGACGCTGCGATTATGGCCGCCGCCACGGCAGCCATTGCTTGCACAAGGATGGGCGCCCAGGCCAGCATGCCCGATCGCGCCCGGGTGGAGGGCTTCGTGTCCCGCCGAGGCAAACGCAAAATGCTTGCCGCGATCCACTAGGTCAGCCTTCTCGAGGTGCGGTCGGCTTTGAGATGCTTTCTCCTAGCGAGAGGCGCCGCTTTGGTTCCTTGCCGTAAGCAAACGAGGCCTCGAAGATCGAGGCCTCGTTGTCGTTACCAAGGCAGGGTTCAGCGCTCTGTGCGCCACGAGCTTTCCTCGGGCCACTATGTCTTGCGCTCGTACCGGGGTAGCTTGCCCTCGACGAAGTACTTGCGGAACCTCGGGTAGTGTGGCAGGCCGGGGGGCAGGGCTGTAGCCTGACCCTGAACGAGTGGCTTGGCGTAGCGCACAAAGTCTTCGGTGACAGCATTGCCTCGGTCATTAACCCACTCGCGCGGAACAACCCTGACCTTGTCGGCGACGCTGGCCAGCGACGTGGTCTCGCACTCGAACTCGAAGGGATCATCGCTCTTGCGTTGGATGGTGATCATGACGTCAGTCTCGCCCGCTGTGGAGCGGCGCACCGCGTTCTGGCCCACCGCGTAGGCCTCGTCCCAGTCAGGCTTAGAAATGCAGTAGGCGAAGCAGCGCTGTAGGTTGCCCAGGCGGTCGAAACGCGCGCGAACACCGATATGCTCCTCAAGCATGTCAGCCAGAGCCTGAGCGACGCCGCCCAGACGTGCGTGCCCAAATTCGTC
>JAKORR010000207.1 GCA_029777735.1 Armatimonadota bacterium
CCACCAGAGATGAGGCCCTGTTCCGCAAGCAGACGCTATTCAGTTGTGTGAACAGAATAACATCTCAGACTGACAATGGCAAGTCCTAATTGGGGTTCTCACACCGTCGGAAGGCCCTACGCCGGAGAAGCCTCCGGCACTCAGGTTTCAGCTCCTCCCGTACACCGCTGTACCAGCCGTTCCATCTCGGCGGCCGCAATGCCTAGCTGGGCCTGCGGAGCCAGTCGCGCAATAAGGCAGTTCTCACCGGACGACACCTGTCCCAGCCCCAGAGCCGCCGAGCCGTTGCTGCACGCTGCCACGAGCCGCCGCAGGCCACCCTGTCCGCAAGTGCGACCAAACTCGGACCAGGCCCGCCAGGCGGCCGCCGCTGACGCCGCAGCATGGGCGTGATCACAACCAGCGCTGGCAAAGGTCATCACAGTGCCCAAGCCTTGCACTCGGTGAGCAGCACAATGCTGACCTATCGAGCGGGCGAAGTCTTCCATTTCCCGTGGCGGTTCTGCCGCCGTCACTTCGGGCAGATCTATGCGCGGTACCAGTTCGTCGGGCCGAGGCCAGGAAGCCTCCAGAGTGTCCAGGAGACGCCTAGCCTGACCGGCCAACACTCCCAGGTTCGCCGGCGCGCTGCAGCGAAGGATCACGATTGCCTGGGACCCCGGCACGGCAAGCATGCCGCCACCTCGGAAGAGCCCTGCCGCCATCTGTACGTCGCCCAACAGGCCGTGGCTCACAAAAAGCGGCAGCGCCGCTGCTCCGGTGAGGGCGTGAAGGGCCAGTGCCTCGTAGTCCGAGCCTACAGGCGCATTGGTCACGACCAGCGTCGCTGACCCGGGCACGGCGGGCAAGGGCTGCGCATTCTCCACGCCTAGTGCACTGCGCACGGCCTCAGCAACTGCCCAGCCCACAACATCGCCCGCGGGTGCTACGCTTGCTACAGCAGCGAGCTCACTCGTCTCCTCGTCGGGGGCACTGCTCCTGGTCGGATCGGGCTGTGTCGGGACTAACTCTGATTTGGCCTCACGTGACCCCACGTCCACAGGTGCCGCCAGCGCCTCTTCCCTTGCGTCCTCGCTTTGGACCTTCTCGATCTCCTCAGCTTCTCCCTCTGCCTTCTCGGTCTCCTCGGGAACGGGTCTCGGCGCCAAGGACAACATGTCCACCTCTGCGGACGGTACGGCTGGCTCGCGGGCCTGCACGGTCGGCGCGGTGGCCTCAGACTTCTCTTCGCCAGAGTGTGCCGTTTTGGGCTTCTCCACAACCGCAGCCGTCGGCGTCTCGGGCTTGTTGCCCGGCCGTGCCTCGTCCTTTGCCTCTTCCGGCGTAGCCCGGACTCGTTCCCTCTGCGGCGCGGTCCCGGCGGCCACGCGAGCGGATCTTGCCTGCTCGGCCGGCTCTTCCAAGTGCATCAATTCATCGAGTAGGCGACCGCGCTGCTCCCGCGAGGGCGGAGGTGTCGAGCGATTCTCGGCCGTAAGCTGGGCAACAGCCGGCGCCAGATCAGATATGAACCACACCAGAAGCGCAGCCATGGATATCTGCAGCAAAACGCCCGCCCAGGCCGAGCCGTAGTAGCGCTGGAAGGCTTCCCACCAACCCACTCCCTCCGGCCAGATCAGAGCCGTGCTCGATGCCATCGCAGCGCGAGCAAACAGCCCAACTAGGAGAGCAGCTCCCGCTCCAATGCCCGCCCTGCGTCCGTGAGCTATAAGGTAAACGAAAAGCTCGCAGATCCACGCCAGAGGCATCAGGGCTGTTGGCGCAATCGCGCTCCTGTAGCCCGACTGCCAGAGAACACCACAGCCCACAATGCCCACCACAAAGGCCGCTGCGGCAAAGGCCAGCAGCAGACCACGAATTCGCCAATCAGCCACTTGCTTCATCTCCTGCGGCACCACACTCTTGGCCCTCTGGAGTTACTCCAAGGTCCTTGGTGCGCGGTTATGTCCACCAGTCCCTCCAACCGGTTCAGCGCCAATTGTGTACTCGAAGACAGTATAGGGCAAGGCCTCCCCGGAGCAACCACCTGCGGAGGTTGCCGCGATTGTGCGTTGAAGTTGCTCTCCAAGCCTGGCCCGCTCCAGCGGCCTCCTCGTTGGAGGGGACAAGAGTGGTGATGTGCCCTTGTGGATTGACGTGCATGCTGACATAGGTGACTGGGCCTTTCGGCGAGTAACGGGCTCGACACCCGAGGCGCTGACCGCGAAGATGCGAGAGTACCAGGGTGCCGTGGCCCTTGTGGGCCCCGTCGAAGGCGTGCTTTACCGCAACCCACAAGAGGCCGCCCGCCTGTTGCGCGAGCGGCTTGATGCGGCCGGACATCCCCCTTGGCTCGTGCCTGTGGCAGTTATCAACCCTGCCTACCCCGGGTGGAAAAAGGATCTCGACGAGGCGCAGTCCCACGGAGCCGCCGCCATCAAGCTGTATCCCAACTACCACAACTACAACGCCGACGGCGTGGCCGCCCGCGACCTCGCCTCCTCCGCCGCCGGTCTGGGCCTACCCCTTCTCTGCTGCGTGCGCGTCGAGGACGAGCGACAGCATCACTGGCACATGCTTAGGCCGGCCGTACCGGCGAGCGCTGTGGCCAGGCTTGCCCAACTCGTCCCCACTGCGAGAATCATCCTCGTCGGTGCCAACCAGGCTGAGATTCAGGCTTTTCTCGCCGCCACAGAGAAAGGCTGCACCTGGGCCGAGGTCTCGTACCTCAAGTCGCCCCAGAACGCCATGGAGACGATGGTCGCCGCAGTGGGAGCCTCGCGGTTACTGTTCGGTTCTCACACGCCCTTCATCGACCCTGGGGTGACGCTCACCAAGATCGAGTGCTCAGCACTCTCACAGGAAGATAAGAACCGCGTGCTCCGGAGCAACGCCTTGGGGGTCTGGCCACAGCTCAGCGGCCTCGCCGGGCCTGCTTCTCTGCCAGGCTGAAGGCGCAGCCACAGTAGTCTTGCCGGTAGAGCCCCAGCTCACGCGCCAGAAGGGCCGCCCGGTGCGCCCCGCCACTCTTGCGGAAGGTCTCCTCCAGCCATTCAAGGCCACTGCCTTCGGCGATTTGTCGCCCGAGCTCATGGACCACGGCGACATCCTTCTGAGGTCCGGCCGTGAGCGTCGTTGCGAGCCATCGGCACTCTTGCCCCTCTGCCCAGCTCGCGGCCGCCGAAAGCCGAAACCTGAAACATTCTACGCAGCGCCGACCGCCTTCAGGCTCCTTCTCCAGTCCTTTGACAGCCTCGAGCCATGCTTCGGAGTCTTCGGACCCTTCGACTAACACGACACCGAAGTAGTCACAGCACTCACGTGCGGCAGCCAAGCGCGCGGCGTATTCGTCTGCTGGGCTGAGGTTCGGGTTGTACCAGTAAGCGATGACGTCATACCGTCCCACCAGTCGCTCCAGCGCCACCGATGCGCACACACCGCAGCAGACGTGAAGGCACAACCGCGGCTTCTCGGATTGTCCCTCCAAGCTTACCAGTGGCGCCAGACGCTCCTCCTCAGCAGCCAGTAACATGGTATGCATAAAGCCGCGCACCGGCCACATCTGGTCGCAGAAAGGTATCTTTGCCCAGGGCTGGCAGTTCTATTTAGTTCTATCTCGACCTCTGGGCCAGACCGCCTACAAGGTCGCATGGGCAAATCAGTCAGTAGGTGATCTCCCCTGTAAGCGCCACACCCCCAACCAACGCGGCCGTCTCGGCAATAACAACGGACAGGCGCTCCTCCAGCCTCTCTCCTGCTTCGAGCCGTAGCTCCGTGCCGTTCTCGATGGCGTTGGGTAGGATTGCAGGCCAGCTCGACATGGGTTCCAGCGCCACGGTATAGTACCGGCCCCACGAGGGCCAGGCTCTGTCGCCACCCAACGACGCCCAATACCACACACAGCGAAAGACGTCGCCACCCCATGCCAGCCCACAGGTCAGCTCCTGGTCCTCGTTGACCAAAGCGTACCATGGAGCTGCCAAGTTCGTCAGGTAGTACATCTCGTCAAGCTCCATCTCGCGCGCGGCGATGCGTGAGATGTCGACGGTCTCTGCGGAACGACCCACGCCCACAGGCCAAAGGAAGCGAGTCATGGGATCAAAGCGCGAGTGGGCGCCCACGTTTCTATCTACCACCACCTCTGCGGCAGGTAGGTCGATGCGACAGGACGGCCCAAGGAAGGGCTCGCCATAGGCGGGATGGTGCCCCCACATCAGCGGCAGTTCCACAGCACCCTCGTTACGCAAGTCCTCCTCGATGAACAGGGCCGGCGTATCAGTGCGTAGAATCATACTTCGGGTCAAGCGCAGCGGCATCCGTCGGCATCGCACCGACAGCTCGACCCACACCATCCCGGGGCTGTCCTCAAGGATCCGACACTCCCATGGCAGTGCCCAGACCTCGCCATGCTGTCCCAGGACAGCGCCGTGCCATTCGCAGGCGCGGCCCGCGTTGGGCAATACTTCCTGCCAGCAGCCCTCGTAGTAATCCGGGAAGGGGCCAGCAGGGCTAGGCGCCGTGGCTTGCTGAGCCCCTCCCCACACCAACGGGATTGGGGAATGCCAGAGGAAATCCACATCGCGAGGCTTGTACCGTAACTCGACGATGTCGGCGCCCTTGTCGAGCAGTACCGTAACCCGCAGCAGCTCATTCTCCAGAATCAGTAGCCGCAAATCGCCCCAACGACAACAGTCACTCAGGCGGCAGCCGTAGTGTCGGCTGAGCATCAGTTCCCCTCCGCCCTCTGTACTCGGGCATCATCGGATGGTGGTGGATGACGAGATGAGTCCCGGCCCTCTGCGTCACCTATATGAACCCCGCATTACCCCTACAGGTTCCCCTATCCCACAAGGTTGGGCACTAAAAGCCCTCGGAACGGGACCCCACTTCCGACGCCTCCACTGTAGGACATGTTGCCACCGGACGAACGACGTGCCTTAGAGAACACGTTACATTTCCTGTCCGTTGGCAGCGCGGAAGCGTTTCACTCGCCTACAAGCTCGTACACCTGCATGTCCAACCCGCGCAGGCGGTCGCCGACACGGTCCCGACCATCGGCCGGCAGGAACTCCTCGTCGCCAAGCCGCCTTAGTCCCGCCCCCCAGCCGGGGAGCCTGAAGGTCACGCTATGGTCGGCGTAGTCATCGTTCACCGCAAACAGGTAGGTTTTGCCGTGAAGGCATCTGGCTGTCCAGCGGATATGGCTACCGCGGGCCTCAACAGGCGCTGCCCTCTCCACAGACAGAATCGCGGGTGTCCACTCACGTATCTCAGCCGCCATCCGCTTCACACGGTCCCACTGTGTCTCGAAGGGAGTCTCCGGATCGCGGCGGATGTCGTAAAAGGAATAGAAGACAAGGCCCTTGGCTCCCTCGCAGATGCATTGCCAGGCCATCGAACGCATCTCGTCGAAGGTGGGTGTGCGACCATCGCCGTCCTTGCGATAGCAGTTCCAGTTGAAGATCTGCGGCACCATCCACACCGGCCGGGCATTGTAGACGCCCTCGACGGTCATCTTGGTCCAGTCGCCAGCTCGGCTGGGGTGTGCCGGGATCGGGTAGGGATCCGTCCCGACAACATCAAAGGTCGGCATGTATTGGCGGACCTCACGCACCTGATACAGCACAACCCACGTGGGGTGGTTCGGGTCCAGCTCCTCCACCCAACGCTGGTGGGCCGTCAAGCGGTCCAGCAGGGTCAGGGGCAGCTCGTCGTTGAGATACCATGCCAACAGCGCTGGGTGATCCTTGAACCGCCCGACCACACCTTCGATCCACGGCCGCTCCTTTTCCGGTGAGTCGATTTCCTTCGGGCACCATGTCGTGCCCGCATAGGAATCCTTGATCGAGTAGATCACCTTGATCCCGTACTTGTGGGCCAAGTCCATTTGCTCGCGTGACGCCGTCCCGTAGGGCATCATACAGTTGAAGGGGCTGTCGGAGTAGAGCCTGAGCGTCTCGTCGTCCATCAGGCCCGTGTTGCTGTACAATCCTAGCGGAAAAAAGGGCTCGCCATCGACGATCAAACGGTTGTGTCGGTCGATGTACGCATGAGGCCACGGGGCGTCGGCCGGGCGCCTTAAGAGCCTGTGCTCGTCCGTGGCGATCACTCGGCCCGTCTTTTCTTCGGCCAGGCGAACGCTGATCGTGTACTGACCCTCTGGGAGCTCAGGGGGCAGGGCGATTCTCAACCGCGTCTCGAGGCCGACCGGATCAAGGGTCCTAACCGCCCATACCTTGTCGGACCCATCGACCACCCGCAGGTGGAGCTTCAGGTCGTCATAGGAGAGGTCCAAGTCGCGAGTGTCTACCTGCACTGCTAGTTCCACCTGTGGCTCTTCCTCCATGTCAAGCCACCCACGGTAGTTGGGCCACAGTACAGC
>JAKORR010000208.1 GCA_029777735.1 Armatimonadota bacterium
CGGGCCCGTCCATCGGCGTGATGCCCGCCTCCGCTACCGCAGCCATTACCGCTGCCTTGTACGCATTGACCGGGTGATCCGTCGGCGTGTAGTTGCGTATGTGCCCCGCAATCACTGCGTGTCGCTGCCGGGGCTGAGCGACGGGCACGGCGGGAACCGTTAGTCTAATCACGACCAACACCTCGCAGGTGGGCTAGGGCGATCTCGTGACACCTTCTCATCTTTTCGATCAGCTTCTCCTCGTCGTACTCGCGTTTTAGTGCCTCCCCTTCACTCCTTGTGGGGTAAGGGCTGTTAGCAAGCGTCAAATACTCCTCCCGCGCCTCCACCGCCTCGGCCAGCAGGCGGTAGCCTTCGGATAGCTCTCGCACAGTCTTATCGATGAGCGCCATTTTCTCAGACAGTGTTGCAGGCAGATGGTCTAAAGCCAAATCTACAGCGAGCATTTTCTCATCCAACCACTTGCGCCAGTCAGTCACAGCCCTGCACCTCCCAGAGTACATTCTCTAAGGCATAAACCATGCGCCGCAGAGACGCGTATCCGTGGTGTTCGACATCTTTGTTAGCTCGCACCACTCGTTCTGCAACAAACCGTAGCCTCCGATTCTCAGCCTGCAACTCCTCCACCAATTGCTCCACAAGCTGTGTCGCCAGCTTCGCATCTGCCTCGTCCATGTGCTGGGCAAGCAGGTCGTCCAGCTTGGCGCGGAGGATGTCGCGTTTCTGGGTCAACCCACTCATGCTGTCTGCCTCCTTCCGCGTAGCATCATCACCACTCCGTCAACACCTCCACATCAGTCCAGCCGCGCTTCGCTAGCCAATCCCGCACATACACTCCGAGTTTGTATGCGTCAGGTGATGCCTCCTCGATAATCACCCAGTAATAGCTGCGCCCCTCGTCCGTCAGGACTAGCGCCGCCTCAACACACGACAGGTCGCCCCAGTTGACGGCATCCTCAATACCAGCAGCCTCCGCAGCGTCTAAGGCGTCGTTGGTAAGTCGGCGGAGATGTTGTAGGCGTCGCTGTTGCTCTGTCATCAGACTCAAATCCGCAATGAGGGCCCGCAGGTCCGTGCCAGGCCGTCCCTCGTCGCCAGTCCCCCAACACCGGTCGCAGATATCGACGGTGATGGCCTGGCCTGCGTACCCTCCGCCGCGCCACGTCGACGTGTCCGGGTACTCCCTACGTCCTCGGCCGTGACATGCGCTGCAACGCTTTATATACATGTCCGGCTCGTAGTAGGCCAACCTGCGGTCTAAATCTAACGCCGTCTCCAACAGCTCATCACCGTGCTCTTCCGCCCACCGTGCCAGGGCGCCCATATCACCGTGCGCTTCCTCCAGACGGCGGCGCAACTCTGCTAGGCGTTCCGGTGTTAGCTGCATCACTCACCACTCCTCGCCCTCGCAGCGTTGCGCTGTATTGCGTCACGTAGCGCAGCCTCCACGTCGATCCCTCTGTGATGCGCTACACTGAGTACCGTGTGTAACAAATCCCCCATCTCTTCAATTTCGCCGTCAGAGTCGCCACACTGCGCAGCGTCCCACCATGCCTCCAACTCGTTGTCCATGTGCGTGTAGCCGGTCCACAGGTCCCAGCTGTCCGGGTACGCCCCCCGCGCCACCGCCAGCCGGTGACACTCCTGCGCTATGGCGTTTAGGCCACTGTGCCTCACCAGGTCCAGCGCCACGATGCACTCGTCGGTCATGCCATAATCCCCCTTTCAGAAGCCGCCAGACGACGGATCATTCCCGATCACCCACTTGATCACGTCCCTCTGCGTTGGCAACCTTAACGTGGACGGGATCGCGCAGGTGAATCCTATAAGCGTGCCATCCCACAATCGGGTCGAAGATGTGCGTCCATATACAGGCGAGAATTGGATGGCACGTGAGGATGAACGCGTCGCAGTTCTCACAGTAGATGCCAGCGAACGGTCGCCAGTACAGATAAGCCCTGCGATAGCGCGCCCTGGCGCAACACAACACGTGTCCCGTATTAGGCCGCCAATCACTCATCCCCGCCACCTCCCGTCAAGCCAGCCGCCTGACACGCC
>JAKORR010000209.1 GCA_029777735.1 Armatimonadota bacterium
CGCTATGCCGTTGTGTGTTCCTCCTGCAGGACCTTGGCTCGATACTGCTCTGAGTACCGGAGGAGCGCCTGGTACACGTAGCGCTTCTCATCCGGCACCGGCCTCAGGGGGACGCCCATTTCGGTGAGCACTCGATCAAGATATTCGAAGGTCAGGTTGCGCGGGTGAATCTCGGCCAGTTTGATCCCCGCTTGTGCGCTGAGCGTCCGCTTCAGCCTGTCGCGCTCCTGCTGGAGCCTGAGCTGAGTCTCACTGGGGTACAAGCGAGTTACCCGGAAGTGCTGGGGGCCTTGAAACTCCAGAGCCGCGTTGTACTTGGGCAGGAGCACGTCGTACTGCAGGCGTCCCCCTGTCTTGCGGTTCACCAAGTAGTTGAGCTCGCCGTTCTCCACCACGTAGGTACCGGTGCGAAGCTCCACTTTGCGGGCCATCAGGAACTGGCCAAAAGAGTACCCTGGTTTCTGGCCGACCAGCGACTTGTCCTTCTCAAAGACAGCCAGTTCCTCCCGCCTCCGGCCCTCCGCCGGATTCTCTGCTGCGAACGCAAAGTGCTTCTTCCGGGCGATCCGTCTCACCGCCCCTTCCAGATAGCCGCTCTCGGAAAGTACCCGGAGGTACTTGATCAAGCTGTTGCGCGAGTATCCTGTCCGCTCCATCAGCATCTGGTAGGTAAACTGCCGGTCAAGCCCGCGGATCACGCCCCACACCCAGCGCGCCGCGTGGGGCAGGCTGCGGTCGAGCAAGATATCATCCTGTAGTTTCAGGATGTCACAGGCCACAGGCCAGAGCAGGCGCACTTCAACCGTACGCCCAGACCGGCAGTATTCCAGCCATCCCCGCTCCGTCAGTTGGTTGAGGTACTTGACCACGCTGTGCTGGCTCAATCCTGAGAGGTCGCGCAGCTCGGCGAAGGTAAACCGCCGACCGATAATGCGGAGCATCCAGAGGAATGCCCACAGGTAGCGGGCTCCCTCCGGCAGACTGCGGTCCTTCCACAGCAAGTCCGGCACGTGCACTTCCATCGGTTTTCTCAGCTGCAGGCGAGCCTCCGCAAGCCGCTCCCTGGCGCTGGGGCCTTTCCCCACGAGCCTTCCCTCCCGATTGGGAGGATTCTACGCCGATCATACGTTTTCCTCCTGTTCTGGGATCTGTTCCCAGTCACGTGCCTTCTCGACTCCCTTCACCGTGTCTCACCCGCTTTGCCACTTGCGGCCAGCATTCTCGCAAACCCCGGGAACTTCACGTAGGGAGAATCCGCCCTCGTCGTGCTCCAGGGCGGATTCACCCACGTTCAGCCCGCTCCGACTCGCTCGACTACCTGCCAAGACCCTGCGTTCCTACACTACCACCGTCCGGGCCAGCTGAAACCACCCCGCCGCTGTCCCAAGTCTCACACGCTTTGCCACTTGCGCCCCGCATTCTCGCAAACCCCGGGAACTTCACGTAGGGAGAATCCGCCCTCGTCGTGCTCCAGGGCGGATTCACCCACGTTCAGCCCGCTCCGACTCGCACAACTGCCTGCCAAAGCCCCGCGTTCCTGCACCACCACCGTCCGGGCCGGCTGAACCCGTCCCTCCGCCAGCCCAAG
>JAKORR010000210.1 GCA_029777735.1 Armatimonadota bacterium
ACTGTGTGGAGATCTTCTTCGATCCGAGCAACGAGGGGCGATACTACCATCAGGTAATGGTCAATCCGCGCAGTACCATCTATGACTGCCACTGCGCCGACTATGGCCTGGTGCATAGCCGACTATGGAACGGAGCCTTCCGCGCAGCGGCGCAGATTGACGTGGCCGCCCGCAAGTGGCGCGTCGAGCTAGAGATACCCTTTGGCGCAATTGTGCTGGGTGAGGGCGCGGGCGGCACGTGGAAGTGGAATGTCACGCGCGAGCGGCAGGCGGGAGGCACGACTGAACTCACCTCCTGGGCACCGTTGCGGCGCAACTTCCACCAGCCCCGGCTCTTTGGAAGTCTCGTGGGCTTGCCAACCGACTACAGCGCCTTCCGCTTGGATGTACAGGAGCCGCGCGTGGACGTGTCGCGCTCCGGCGGCGGCTTGACTACGCTTAACCTGGCGCTGACTGTCCGCAACGACACGGGCAGGGAGCGGAAGGTGGCCGCCGCGGTCGCTCTGTTCGAGGATGAGAGCGTTGCGGTGAAGGCCGAGCCAGTAACTCTGGCAGCGGGTGCCGAGGGAGTACTCCAGTTCACACCACTTGGGCTTCGCGGAAGCGCTCCCAGCACAAGCGTGGTCTTCTCCCTGCGCGACGCTGACACCGGAATGCTCCTAAAGGCTGTGGTGAAGTCGTTGGCCAGCGAGTACCGGCCTGTAAGCCTGACGGTGCTGAGGCCCTGCTACCGCAACAGCATCTATCCGACGGAGGAATTAAGGGAAATCCTATTCCGGGTGGACCTGTCGGCGGAGGTGAAGCAGGCGGCATCCGTGGTTAGCTATGCCCTCGTCGACGGAGCGGGCAAGTGTCTTGGGGAGGGACGGGCCACGGGCGCAGCGATCGGCAGGCCCCTGGCCCTGCCGTTGCCCGACTTGGCCCCCGGCAGCTACACCCTGAGGGTTGAGGCGGTGAAGGCCGACGGCACGGCTCAAGCTGGGACCGAAACGACGATCCACAAGCTCGCGCCGCCACCGGCCGGCCATGAAGTGCGCATCGACGAGAACCGCAATCTGCTAGTCGATGGCAAGCCTCTCTTCGCGATAGGCTGGTACGGCTCGGTGCCTGTAGAGGACCCGCGACCCGATGTGGTGGCGCTGCAGAACGTGCAGACTCCTGTGGTGGTGGACCTGCCAGACGTATCGGGCATCGCAAAGGCCTACCGCGAGCACGGCATCTACTCAATCGTGTCGGTGGAGCTGGGGCGGTTGTTCTACACGTTCAAGCTGTGGCAGAGTGGCA
>JAKORR010000211.1 GCA_029777735.1 Armatimonadota bacterium
ACGGGCGAGCCGGGCTGAGCTGGCCCGGGTGGCGAAGGATCTGGACCAGGCCTACTTTCGCCTGGAGCGTGCGAATCATATGCTGATCCTGGCGCGGGCCGAGGCCGAGGCGGCCAAAGATGCACGGGCTCGGTTCCATCTTCTGTTGTCCTGAATGACGATCATGTTGGTGAGTAGGAGCAGGTTGCTGCTAGGGCGATGCCCCTCGCCGCTTCGATCTGGCGCCTGCGAAGGACCGCAGGCGTCAGATCGCCAGCGCATCCAAGTAGCTGATCTCTCCTGGGGGCACTCCGGCCATATCCAGAGGACTCCTGCCTGGCCGGCGGTAGTGACGCTTGCGTTCGGACCTCCATTGAGCGGGCGTGAAGTTGCGGTAGATCGCCCAGACCAATGCCGCCCGCTCGAGCCGAGCATCGGTCGCATGGTTGCGCCCTCGGCTGAGGCGCAACCGGAAGTCCCGCCATAGCCACTCCGGACCGACCCGCATGAGCCCATGGTTGTATGCATTCAGGTGTACCAACGCCGCTTCCAGGTGACTCTCCAGCAGGCGCGCCAGTTCAGCCCCCAACTGATGCGCCTGCAGCTTGGCCAACGCCAACTGCGCTTCCCCTTGACAGATGGCGTCCAGCACCCCACGGATCAGCCCAACCAGTTCGCGCTGCACGCGCCTCCGCACTGCCTGTGCCGCAGCGCCAACCAGGCCTGTGGTTGCCTTGCCCACTTGCTTGGCCAGTTCTACACTGAGATTGCGCCACAAATGGAAGACGCAGCGCTGGTGGTTCACCCATTTCACCATGGCCTGCAGGCAGCCTGCTAGCCCAGTGGCCCCGTCGCTGACCACCCCTCGCAGATCATCGAGCACCAATCCCGCCATCTTGGCCCGCTCAAACAGTCTTCGCCAGGACTGTTCACTCTTTTCCTCAGCCGCGACGACCGGCGGCCACAGCAAGCCGGTGGCATTGTCGACCAGCGCCAATACGACGGCTTGCGCCCCTCCCCGCAGACGTGCCCAGAGGCCGTCGGTCCCGACCCGCCCTGATGTGCCTATGCCTTCGAGTTGCCCTGGTACCGTTCTCTTCGCCTCTCGTCCCGCCCCGTCCAACCAGCGCTGCACCGTACTACCGGCCAGGTGGCAACGCTCCTCTTCCAAGGGTGCTCTGCTCAGCACGTGCCATAGGAGCCATCGCTCCTGCCGCCCTATGATCGAGCGTACAAACTCGGCCCCCCGCCGCAGCGAGATGCCCCCATGCTGCCAAAGGTCTATCGCACAACGGTGCACATCGCGCGCATACCAACTACGCCGCACCAGCCAAGCCGATTCCTCACTGTAGGTCCGTTTGCAGCGGTTGCAGCGGTGCCGCTGCACACGCACTTCCTGTCGCCCTCCCAAGCCCCAGGGACGACGCGTATAGCTCCCCCAAGCGCACGTGTCCGTCCCTTTGCAGCGGGGACACCGTCGCCAATCCCAGACCGTCCGGCTGGCCAGTGCTCGCAGCGACTCGACAAACT
The DNA here is from genome assembly GCA_029777735.1 of Armatimonadota bacterium. GTDB lineage: Bacteria > Armatimonadota > Zipacnadia > Zipacnadales > FEN-943 > JAKORR01. The sequence continues at coordinate 1,510 of JAKORR010000211.1, forward strand.
GTTGACCTCGCTGTATGATGTTCATGGGCTGTGCTACCTTCTGGGTTTACACACACTAGACCTCAGAAGGATAGCACCGCCCTTTCCTTTTTCTTCGCATGGCCACGATTCCTAAGATTGTTCTAAGACTACCGCCGCCAATCTGACCAACAGAAGGCGCAGCCGAGTCATAGGCTGCTTCGCCTTGTGAGGCTTGCGCATTTGTGGTATACTCACCAGTTGTTCGCAGAGACGACCTCAAGTGATGGATCCCATCTTCGAGCGCGGCACCGGCGCGAGTGGTATCAGGCATAGGTGGAAGGCTATGGCAGACCCTATCGTTGGCATTGATCTGGGCGGCACGCAGATTCGCGCCGTATTGGCCGAGGCCGATGGTACGATCTTGTCGCGTCACAAAGCGCTCACAGAGGCCGAAGC
>JAKORR010000023.1 GCA_029777735.1 Armatimonadota bacterium
GCTCACCAGACCCAGTCCATGGGGCCCGGCCAGCGTCCCACTCAGCAGGAAGCCGACGATAGCTGGCACCCGCAGGCGATTGCACAACCACACCACGCCGATGGCCAGCACAACTGTGATCAGGATCGCATCGAAGATCGCAGTCTCCAAAGAAGCCTTCTCTCCTCTCACTTATGGGACTTCCCCGGACGCCCCGCCGGTCGGTGTGCCCCGCGGCGCCTCTCTATTCGCCACACCTAAGCACCCGTGTCTCTCCGCCTTTGAGTGTGAGCGACAACCGTGGACCTTGGCCGATCACCTTCCCGCTCAGCATATCAGTGACTGGGCCAGGGACGCCGGTGTCGATCGGGTACTCCTCTTCGGCAGGAGCGTGCAACACCAAGAAGGGGCCGTTGCTCCACACATTGCAGTCCTTGTCTGTAAACAAATGCACGCCGGCTTCGCGGGCCACTAGACGTAGCAGTTCGCTGCTCAGGCCTGGCACGCCCACGAAGACCGACAGCCCATCGCCGGAAGCCCTCAGCGCGATTGCCGCCGACCCATCGGGGTAGGTCGCCAGTATCTCGTTAGCTTCGGCGTCTGTTGTGGCAAAGAGCGGGCGCAGAGGCTGGCTAACGCCGAAGGGAGTTTTCAGCCCAAGGCTCTCGCCCCTAGCCGTTGGTGTAGCCCACGCCTTCTCGGGCGAAACCGGCTTCAGCCGGAAGCCCGTGAGCTCATGCATCGCCTCTGGCGAGGGCTGCAATTCGTCGAAGTACCCGGGCGCATAACACCACAGGCGGGCCTTGCCCCGCGTGGCTTTTAGCAGATTCTCGCGCTGTGAGCCCGACAAGCACCAGGCGTTCAAGAAAACGTAGACCTGCGCGTCGACCTTCCCAGAGGCTACGTCATCGAGCAAGTACTGGCCGTAGGGGGCCCCGGTGCGCGCGAGTGGAGCCCGGACTTCATAGATTCCAGGCCGCGTCACAGCACTGCCCCCGGCGGCCACTCGCAACATGCTGCGCTCGTCCAGGACCGCGGCAAGCGGCGGGCGATAGGGCATGGGCCGGGCCAGCAGCGCCTCGTCGAGCGGCCGGAGCCGTTCCATCTCGGCCCACATTCTAGCGTCCCTGAACCACCCCGTCGCGCCCAGGTCCATCCACCAAGTACCAAAGTTGCGCAGAGCCTCCTGGGCCACGTTGCGTACAAGCAGGTTGTTTGTCTCCTCCAGGGTCTTAACGCGCTCCCTATAGCCTGGGGCCGTCCCAGTGCTCAGATAAGTGGCAGTATCATCCTCGTAAAGCCACATTTTGTCGGCCAGGGCGACACTCTCGGCCGCGGTCATGGCCGGTGCGCTCCCGCCCAGCCCACGGTCGAAGTACGAGATGGGCGAGCAGAGAACGTCGATGTCGGGACTGCTCAGCACCTGGCGAAGGGCATAGTGTCCCGAAGTAGCTGGACCTGTGTCGAGTGCCGCGAACTCGAAGACGTATCCGTAGAAGAAGACGACCAGCTTGCGCCCGCCAGAGGCCCTTCGCACAGCGTGCGCTAGCTCCCCCACGCAGTCTGCCATTGCCTGCTGCTGGAACTCATTGAAGTCGATAAGGGCCCGCTCGGTGGCAGGGTCGCGAAAGATGCCCGCTGGTGCGGCATGGCGAGCCTCCGGAGTAGGCACCTGCGCCGTTTCGAGACTCACCTTATCGTCGCCCCAGGCGGTCCGAAGCTGGGCATCTGAGCCGTACCGCTGGGTGAGCCACTGCCGCCACGCAACCAGGTTCGCCTCCGAGTAGCCGTTGAGCGCGTGGCCCCAGGAGTCAAAGTAGAACCACTCTCCAGTGTTCTGGCCGCAGGGGTGATAGCCCGCGATATGGTCGCCCAGGGTCTCCTCCAGGTGTGTGACCAGTGCCGCCAGTCGTTCGGCGGCGTCCCGGCGGTAATCCGGCGACGCGATGTCATAGTAGTTCCTGTGAGGACCGTCTTCCCAGAGCATCCGCGCCTCGGGGTGCGCGTCAAGCCACCACGACGGCGGCCCCATCCCTATGCGCGGCAATAGCAGCGCCTTCGGATTGGTGTACAGGACGCGCTCGCAGGCCCCATCGACGCTCCGCCAGTCCACCGGCTCGCCCGGCTTGGGCCAGGGGAGAGGTATGTGGAAGCTGACGAAGTTCACGCCCACCTCCGCCGCTAACTTGATTTGATCCTCGAACACTCCCCCGGGCCCGCCAAGGAAGGTGAAGGAGGCACCGGGGCGATAGAAGGCCACAATGACCTTGCGGGAGGGCACAGCGCGCACCCAGAAGGTGACGCGGTACCGATGCCCCTGCACAAGGGACAGGTTCGCGTGATGATAGATGTGCCAGTCGGGCCAGTTGCCCTGCGGCGGGGCGGTCAGCTTTATGTGTAGGCCCGCCGACCCATCGCGCCCCACGCCCGCCTCGACGTTGACCGTCGCAACCGTGTTGGCCTCCCCTGTGGGCCAGAAGGTCCAATCCTTTGCGAAGGCCTCGAGGCCACTTTCGAAGTCGCAGGTAGCTATCACGTCCTGGCCGGTGTCTAGATCCTGAACGCGAATGTCGTCCAGAAAGATGTCACCAGCCTGCTGCCCAAAGCGAAAGTGCATAGTCGCGTGTTCGGGTTCGCTTTCCAAAGCGATGAACTCAAAGTCCACCACACTGGCCTGGGGCTCAATGGGGATCGGCGCTCCCGCAGACGCGCCCCAGAACATACGCGCCCGCACCGGCTTGCCGTCTACCAGCAAACGCGGCGCTCCACCGGCCGGATCGACGCGCACGGTCAGAGCGCTGGCAGGGCTGAGGCAAATCGCTATCAATAAAAGAGCCCATGGTGCTGTGCCTGTAATGCTCATTGTAGCACCCTCCTGTCTCCCAGTAGTCCCTTTGCGTAGGGCTAGAGAAGGGCCGTGGGCTGGGCCAATCCCCCGGACCGGCTTTCTCTTTGTGGCCTCGGGCAGACCTGCGTGCCCACTCCCGCGCCTTGGCGTGTTTCATGGCGTATTGACCGCCCCAGGCTCAGTTTCCTTCCCGCGCGCCGCACGAGGCTCTGCGAACGCCAGAAGGACCCTCGCATCGCCGCGGCGAATAGCACCCATCGACAGGTGCCGGTTTAGCTCCGGACGAGACAGTATTACAGTATTCCTGTGGCAGTTGAGAGCGCAGGCCGGCAAGATCCCCTGGGGACGTCCTGTCCGGTTCGTGGGTCTAAACCCCAGGGCACGAGACACCCAAAGGGAGGCCTAGGTAGCATGTTTATCGATATCCATTGTCATGCGTATCGAAAGC
>JAKORR010000212.1 GCA_029777735.1 Armatimonadota bacterium
ACCAAAGCTCCTGCATAGTGGCCCGGCGGTCGCTTGAATACACTCCCGCAGCTGGGCCGGCTCAAGGGCTGTTTGGCCGCCCGCCGCTCGAGCTGTTCCAGCATGGCTGCCTCTATCTCCAGCGGCTTGCCCTGTGCCAGCTCCAACTCCACTGCTCCTACTATGAGACCCTCTCGTCTCACTCGGCTATTGCGCGTCTCAAAGCCAGCCGCTGTCCTGTCCAGCTCCAGCCATCGGCCCTCGTGGTCGAGGCACTCTACCTTGACTACCAGCGCCTCGATGCACCCGCTGCTCGTTCCGGCGTTCATCGCGACCGCACCGCCTAGCGCCCCTGGCACGCCGGCCAGCATCTCCAATCCCGCCAGTCCTCTACATGCGGCATAGGCGCATACCTGCATCAAGGGTGTCCCCGCAAGTACCCTCAGCCTCGTGCCGTCTTCCTCAATCCCGCTCAGGCCCTCACTTATCTTCAGGACCACACCCCTGATTCCCTTATCCCTTACAACCACATTGGTGCCCCGCCCAACGACCAGCGGCTGTTCCCCCAATTCAGTCAGAATTCGCACAACATGTTGCAAAGACTCAAGGCTTCTGGGCTGAATCAGCACATCTGCGGGACCGCCAAGGCAATACGATGTGTGTCTACTCATCGGCTCCTGCAGGAACACTTCCACCCCCACCACACCCTGCAAGGCTGCCACCAACTCTCCAGTCGCTCGTGGCCTCGTCTCCCTTGCGTGCTTCTTGTCTGCAAGATCACTCATTGCCGCTCCAGTTTAGCTACGAACAAACCTGCCCCCTCGCCCGGACCTAGTCCTCACTTACCACTAGGCCGAGCAGCGGCACTTCTGTCCGCCACAGAGCCTCTGTCACCTCTCGCGCGTCGCTCCGCGCCACACTCTTCCTCAACGCCAGTGCCACACCCCCACAGCGGCTGCTTATCGCCAGAGCGTCCGGGTAATCGAGGACTGCCGGAGCGGCGATCACTATCAGCTCCGAGTCCTGACTCAGTTCGTGAATCACATTCGAGAAGACATCACTGTCCCACACAAACGCCGGCCCCACCGAGGGATCCAGGCTCCCCGCCGGCAAGGTCCCCAAGTAGCCAGTTCCGCAAGTATTCCACTGCACAACCTTGTCCACACCCTCCCTCCCACAAAGTACCTCCGCAAGCCCCAGCGATTGTGTCAGTTCCGCTACTTCCTGTAGTGACGGCTGGCGCAGGTTGCAGTCCAGTACAACTACCCTCTTTCCCGTCCTCGCCGCTGTCAGCCCCAAGTTGTAGGCCATCCAGCCCATGTCGTTTCTGCTCCTCGCGCTGGTGAGCAACACAGGCGTCACCATCTTGCCCCGATTGGCAAACCGCAGGTTCAGTAATAGCCCCATGAAGGCGTCCCGCAGCTCTGGCGGGCAGTCGGGGTCCGTCACAATATATCGCTTGTCGTCAGCGCCCGGCGGGAAGGTCGCGATGATCGGTACACCCAAGTCGGCCTCCATGGCCGCCGCCTCGGGGTACCCTTCATCCGTAAACTCTCTCACCAACGCCAAGGCCGTTCCTATCAGCAGGCCTAGAAACAGCGCCACTGCGAATATGAGCATGGGCCTAGGCCAATCCGGGTTCTTCAGTAGTTCGCCATTCACAAAGGCCGGGGCCACTATGTATAAAGGCGAAGTCTTGTTCGCCTTCGCCACTCGGTACTGCTCGTACTGCCGCCTCAGCCCCAGATAGCTCTCCTGCGCTATCTGAGCCTCCCGCTGCAATACCGCTAGGCGTTGTGCCGTCTCTGGGATCTTTCGCAGCTCGGCCTCCACCGACGCTATCGCCCGCCGCGTCGGTGCCAATCGAGCCTGTGTCATCATAGTCTGAGCTCGACCCGCTACGTACTGCTGCAGCAGGCCAGTGTAAACCGAGCTGGTGCTTTCCGTGCGTTGCGTCACGATTTCCTGGATCGTCTTCTTCATTTGGTCTTGCAGCGCCGCTATCTTCGCGTCGATCGCCTGGATCGTCGCGCTTTCCTCGGTGTACTCCATCAACTGCTCGACTCGCTGGCTCTGCAGTGTGGCGGCTTGTGACTCCAGTTGCTGGATCATTGGATTCCTGGATACTACCTGCGACGACACCGCGGTGGGAGATTGCTTGTTCAGCTCTCGCTCCAGGTGTTCGTCCTGAGCCCTCTGGGCATCCAAGTTCGCCACAAGCGCTGTGTACTGGTCCTTGAGGGCCGCATAGGCATCCACGAGCTTTCGCGCCTGAGCAGGCGCATCCACCAGCCCGTACTGTCGCTGGAAGTCCGTCACTGCGGCCTCTGCCTGGTTCAGTCTCTCACGCGCTGCGGTCATCTCTTGGGCCGTATACTGGAGGGCATTCTCTGTACCGACCTGGGTGGTCCGCATGTCGTCCAGCAAGTACGTCACGCACAATGCATTAAGCAAATCGGCCGCCTCATACGGTTTGTCCGTGACCAGCGACAGTTCCAGAACACTTGACTGCTCCACAGGCCCCACTCGCATCTGCTTGAGCATCTCCATAGAGACCGGATCCAGAGGATATGCCCCAAGGTCGTCGGTATAAACCAGATGCTTCTTGTAGGCCTCCAGAATCTCCCGAGGAATATCGTTCACATACCCGATCACCCGCTCGCCCTTCGTGCACTCCCTGAAAAAGTCCGGAAAGCTCCGCAGCAGCTCCAAGGTGCGCCGCTGTAGGGGCCAGCTCTTTATCACCGTCGCCTGAGTAGGCAGATCATAGGCTGGCCCGCTCGGTGGCATGGCCGTACTCAGCAGTCCCGCCAGCGATCCCGTGCCCGAAGCTCGACCGCCCGGCAGGAATATCTGCGCCGCGCAACGGAATCTCGGCTTGGGTGTAAAGGACAGGAGGGTCGCCGCGATGACCGCTAGCAACAGCGGCCCCATGAACCACCATCGCCGCCGGGCCAGAATCCTCAAGTATTCCCGCAGCGATACCTCTTCCACCGCCGTCTGCTCCGAGTTCCTCTCAGCGTAGACATCCTTACGACCGCTACCGCTCATGGATTAGCCTCCCCAGTGTTATTCCTCTTCGAAGCCGCTGCCCAGGTTCTTACACGCGGCGGTCCACCTGAGATCGCCCCGCCTGCGAAAGCCCTCTGCTCGCACGTTCGCTCTCCCGCGCCACCTTCCCCAGCGCAACGTACAAACCCCTTCGGACAACCAAGTTAGGAGCTCGAAACTCACTAGGTCGAATCAACTGCCCTGCTGCCCCTCGGCCTGTGGTAGATCTACTGCGAAG
>JAKORR010000213.1 GCA_029777735.1 Armatimonadota bacterium
ACATAGGGGCCGAAGGTGCTTGTCATGCACTCGTCAGGCTTGCCATCAGCATCCACGCGGGCCCACTCAGGGTGGTGCTCCACGGCCACGGCGTCCCACACCCTCGAGTAATGGATGTATAGGCCCACACCATGCTCCCGCGTTATCTTGCGCCACAGCTCTAGCGAGTCCCGCACAATTCCGGGTGAGGGCCAGCCCACCTGTGTAGGGTAGCCGGTGTACCCGGCGTGCCCCTTGCAGTCGTACTGCACGTAATCGGGACGCACGCGATGGAGTAGCGAGGCGATGTTTTCCTCCGACAGATTGGCGCCTAGGGATGTGTCCTTCGCGCTCGGGTGCAGGTCGAAATGCAGACCAAAGAAAGAAGGCTTTCTTGCGCGTCAGAGGTTTTCGTCTTCGCCGGCCCTGGGTCATTACTTGCCTTCCTCGCGGGACAGGTTCGGACGCTCAATTGCTACTGGCTCAGCCGCCTAACGGATTGCATCTCGCGCGCCCGAATCCTCTAGAAGGCTGCTGGGCTACCTTTCCAAGGAGCCTCCCACCTCTGCCGAGCCCGGCTCCAGGCGCCAGGCCTCAGCCACCCACGCAGGTTTCAGCCGCTTGCCAGGGAATCGATACTTCGGTGATTTAGGATGGATGTCCACCCCCTGCGCTCGCGGTTGTATGTGATTACTCCAACCTCCATGGTTGGCAACGAAGCCCTTATCCCCTATGTAAGGGCGCTCGTCGAGGCGGGCGTCGGCCTGGTGCAATACCGCGCCAAGGACGTCAGTACACGCCTGATGATCGAGGACTGCCTTAAGATCCTCAGAGTAACTCGGCCTGCGCTTGTGCCTCTGGTCGTCGATGACCGCGTGGATGTAGCGTTGGCCGTGGGCGCGGAGGGCGTGCACGTGGGCGTTTCAGACATGCCCGTGGCTTATGCGCGGCGGCTGATGGGCCCCCATGCCTTGGTTGGCGCGACTGCGCCTACGCCACAGTTGGCTCGCCAAGCCGAGCAAGGCGGTGCCAGTTACGTCTCCGTCGGCCCGATGTACGCTACGGCCACCGCGCCCGAGAAGCTCCCTGTCGGACCGGAGCGCGTGACCCAGGTTCGCTCTGTCTGCAGGCTGCCTATCTGCGCCATTGGCGGTATCACTGAGGACACCCTTGGCCCAGTGGCAGATGCACGCCCTGACCTCGTGGCCGTTGTGACCGCAATCTCCGATGCTAAGTGTCCTGGGCTGGCTGCGAGGCGCTTGGTGGCTCGCATTGCGGAGTTGCTTCCGGGAGAGGTGAAACTGCAATGAGACATGTGGCGTTTGTATGCCTGACTGTTCTGGGACTGATGCTAATGGCCGCTCTGTCCCCTGCGGCGGGCCTGTTTTCACCCGAGAGCCTCGGCAGGCCCGATTCCTGGGAGCCGCAGCCCTCTTGGCTGTCGGCGAGGTCCGAAAACTTCCGCGTTATCTCCACCGACGAGGGGCTAGACTTCATCGTACCCGAGGGCGGCCGCGGAATGAAGTGGACAACGAGTTTTAACCAGACAGTCTCCGTGGACGACACGCCCTATCTTGTGCTTATCTATCGCTGTCGCAACTACTTTGCCGGCGCTGACTATCTGCTGTGGATTAAAGGTAGCAAGGGTGGCGAAGGACTGAGAATCCTTAAGAACGAGCAAATCAAGGCCGACGGCCAGTGGCATACAATCGCCCTCGACCTGTTGGCCCTGGGTGTAGATAGCTGCCAGCAGATGGCCCTTCAATGCTTCGCCACAGAGGCTGGCGATGCACATTTGACCGTGGCGCGTCTGGAGTTTGCCGAAAGTGCGCCGGAGGGAGCGGAGATGTTGCCCAGAACCACGGGTGAGGGACTGAAGGCCACCTTCGCCTTCAACGATCCTGCCGCGTGGACTGCCCAGCCTGCGTGGCTGAGCAACCCCACGGAGCGGCCGGCTGTGACCCGTACCGAGGAGGGCCTACGGTTTTCGGTCCCCGACATGGGCTTCGGCATGAAGTGGTCGTGCGACCTGGCCGAGCAACTGCCTGGCGGCTACTTCAAGCTGCGCTACCGGGCGCGAGGCCTGGAACTGCGGCGCGACTACGTCCTCTATGCCGCCGTAAGCGGCGGAGGCAAGTCCGAGCAGGAGCAGTATGTTTTTTACCTCAACGACCTCGTGCCCGACGGCGACTGGCACACCCTGACGGCGCTGTACGCGGCCGATTTCGTCAAGACGCTGGCCGTGCAGGTGCAGGCGCGTGAGCCGGACGCGTGGCTCGAGATATCTAGCCTCGAGATCTGGGGACGCCGGCCGGAGACCAAACTGACCGATGTGTGCCCCTATAGGGCCTCCTGGCCCGCCGAACTGGGGCCCTTCAAGCCGCTGGCCCTCACGACGGGCGAGCCGTTCTCCGAGCTCCAGCGCGCCCTGCGCATGGTGGGCTGGTTCGAGAGCCCTAGGGTGTCGGTGCGCGACGTACCCTTCGACGTTAGCTCGGGCCTGGGTCTGCTGAGCGGCAGCGCCAGAGTCGGATTCCTGGAGACGCCGCTGAAGGGGCGCTGGCGCCAGCTTTACCTCCTGTTGGGCGCGCGTCTGCCCAGCACGGAACAACCTTCCTACGCGTTCAAGCCTGCGTCCGTTGAACGTTACCCGCACCGCTTTATCACAGAGGTGGTGTATGCCGACGGCGGCAGTGAGCAGCAGATGCCCACGCGCCTGTCCACAGGCCGTGCCGAAGTTAGCGCAGGGCTGGCGGTCTATGCACTGGCCGTGGACCCGAACCGCGAGGTGGACGCACTGCGGCTATACGACGGCCACCGCCAGGGCACCTTCGCCCTGGTCGCCGTCACGCCATCGACTGCAGACGGTCCCGCCACCGCCGCCACAAAGCCCCAGCCGGCGTCCCTGTTGCGTCCGGCGGAGCGGGCCGACGACGTCTCTCGCGTGCGCAAGTCCGCCGACGGTTCTCTGTTGCTGGACAGCGGTGCTCTGCACGCTGAGTTCGTCGCCGGGCCCTCCCTGGCTCTGCGGCGGCTAACCAGCGACTATGTGAAGGGTGTCAACACAGTGGTCGAAGGCGGCGCTCTCTTCTCGGTCAGCGTGGGCGAGACGGCAGTGACATCCGATCAGGCCCGTGTGACTAGGGTCTCGATTGAGGGCCGCTCAGCGGTTGTGGACTTGGACCTGCGGCCCAAGTTGCCAATGACCGCGCAGCTGGCAATCACAGCGGGCAAGCCCGACGAGATGCGCCTGGACCTGTCACTAGAGCCGGCCGGCAAGGCCCCTGCGGCAGAGCCCGTGGTGGAGTTGCCCGTGCTGATCGGTGGCCGAGCGGGCCGCGACCCGCGCGACACCTGGGTCTTCTTCCCGCGCCGCGGCACAGTCATCAGCAATGAACCCACAGGCGCCAGCTTGCCCTACGGCGGCATGTTCCCCCTGCAGGTACTGGGCTTCTTTAGTCCCACCGGCGGCGGCCTTTACCTGCGCACGGAGTACCAAGAGGTCGTGGATCGCCGCTACTGCCTGCAGCATGGTACCGACGGTGTGTCCATGAGTGTGCGATACCCCTGGTGGCGTGGTCAGAAGCTCAACGCCTTCGTGGGCACGAACCCCGGCGACTGGCACGACCAGTTGAGGGCCTACAACGAGTGGCGAGAGACCTGGTTCAAGCCTGCGGCGCCGCGTAAGGATTGGTTCCGCCGTATCTTCAACTTCCGCCAGCAGTTCCTGCACTTCGCGCTGCCTACCAAGAGTGGTATGTTCGATCCCGAGACCAAGTCCCTGCGCCTGCGCGAAGTCTTGGAGAGTGATGCGAAGGCCTTTGGCGGCTGCGACTACCTGCACCTCTTCGACTGGGGCTGGTCGCCCGAGACTGGACGCTGCGGCGATTACGCCCCTTGGGACTACCTTGGCGGCGTGGATCGGTTCCGCCAGGCTATCGAGGACGTACAGAAGATGGGCGTCCCGGTCGGCTTGTACATCGAGGGCTACCTCATCTCGCCGCAGTCGAAGCTCTTCGAGCGAGCCAAGGCCTGGCAGGTCATCAAGTCCAACGGCGAGCCGCTGGAGGCCTTCGCGCCCGATATCAACATTTGCCCATGGGTGAAGGAATGGCAGGACTACTTGCCCGCCACCTATGCCCGCGCACGACAGCAGACGGGCGCGTCGGGCTTCTACATCGACGAATACGGCTTCGCCCACGACGGCCACGCGTGCTACTCGGCCGATCACGGCCACCCGGCCCCCGCCTTCGCAACCGAAGGCGAGCTTCAGATGACCCAGAAGGTACGCGCGGCCCTGGGGCCCGACGCTGCCCTCTACACCGAGGAGTCGCCCTGCGATTTGACAATGCAGTGGCAGGACGGGGCCTTCACCTATGCCATCTCATCGGTGAGCGATGAGCTATCGCCACACCACCTGAACCTAGTACGCTTTGCTGTGCCGGACTTCAAGACCATCGAGATCATCACCTGTGATCACCCGCTGGGCGACAACCTGGAAGCGCTCAAGCAGATCCTCTTCAATGGCGAGGCCATCTGGCTTGAGGGCATACCTGACCGGTGGTTTGACGAGCGTGCCCTGGCCTACATCGGCCGGATGCATGCGGTACTGCGAGATAACGCGGATTGCTTTACGTCTCTGCGGCCTGAGGCGCTGGTGCCGACGCTGTGGGCGGACCTGTATGCCAACCGGTTCCCGTCGGACGATAGGCGACGCTGCGCGTGGACGATCTACTGGACCGGTCCGCGCACGCTCACGGCCGACCTGATGCGCGTGCCGCACCGCGAGGGCGTCGCCTACCGGGATGTCTTCGACGGCCGCACGCTCACCGCCAGGCGCGACGGAGCCGAGGATGTGCTCAGCGCTACCCTTCACCCTCACGAGGTGCTTGTGGTGGTCCAGGAACCTGCGGGCTAGGAGCAGCCGTGCGCCCACGTCTTAGGCTGGAAGTATCATGGCATGACCGCCTGAGAAGTCGAGGGGGCAGGTAATGGTCTTCACCCGACTAGGATTGCTAATGCTTATGGTGGGGCCGGTGCTGGCGATGGGCGGCCTGTGGCGTCTGCAGCTAGTCGGGGTGGGACTGTGGTGGATTGTGGCCCTTACGCTGCTGGCGCTGGCCGACGCCTTGCTGAGCCGACGCTTGGCGCCTCTGGAGGTAAGCCGCACCTTCGACGACCCTCTGTCCTTGGATGCCCGCAACCCTGTGCGCGTCACCTTGCGCAGCCGTTCGCGCCTGATCCTCGACCTGGTTGTCCACGACGACGTGCCAGACGAGTTGGGCCCTGAAAACAACACTCGGCGCGTCACCATTCCCCCCTACGGCAGCGGCGAGATGCGCTACGTGGTGCATCCGCGCCAGCGTGGGCGGGTCGCGCTGCGCGATGTCTACGTGCGGGGTCTGGCAATCCTGCGCCTTTCCCGCTGGCAAAGACGCTTTAGGGTAGGGGGCGAAGCCAGGGTCTACCCGAATCTGGCCGATCTGCGACGCTACGACTACCTGGCTCGGGCCCGGCGTCTTCAGGCGGTCGGCTATAGACAGGTCCGGCGGGTCGGCGGCGGGCGAGACTTCGAATCTCTGCGCGACTATATGCCCGACGACGAGTTTCGTGACATTGATTGGAAAGCTACTGCGCGGCGCGAACGCCCCATGACGCGCCAGTACCAGATAGAGCGCAGCCAGAACCTCGTCCTTATGCTCGACTGTGGGCGCATGATGGCCGCCGAGACCGAGGGCATGTCCAAGCTGGACCATGCTATCAATGCGGCCTTGATGCTGGCCCATGTCGCTGTGGCGATGGACGACTCAGTGGGCTGGTTGGCCTTCTCGAACCGAATCCTGCGCCTGCGACGGCCGCGCAAGTCGAAGGAGCAGGTAGCACTGTTGGCCGACGACCTGTATGAGCTACAGGTGGACCTGGTCGAGCCTGACTACGTGACCGCGCTGGCAATGCTCAAAGGCCAACTCCGCAAGCGGGCGCTAGTTGTCATCTTCACCGATCTTGTGGACCTGGAAGCCAGCGAGCGCCTGGTCACGCACACGGCTGCTCTTTATCCCCAGCACTTGCCGTTGTTGATCGCGATACAGGACAGCGAGCTGCACAAACTGTCTCGTCTGACGCCAGTGCGCCAGGATGATGTCTACACGGCAGCCGTAGCGACGCGGCTGCTGGAGAGGAGAGCCTTGGCACTGGCTGCCATGAGGCGACAGGGTGCCCTGGTGCTTGACGTGGCGCCCCCTGAACTGACCACTCGCGCGGTGAACGAGTACCTTGCCACGAAAGCTGCCGGGCGCCTTTGACTGTCTATCGCCGTAACGGATGGAAGCCACACCATTCAAGCCTGCAATGTGACACTCCGAACCCCAAGCCTTCGGCATTGACGCAGACCTGATCGGATGAAAAAGGCAACTATTCTCACCCACGGCTTTTTGCGAAGCAAAATACTTGCTCCTGCAAGATTGTCAAGGAAAAGACGGAACTTTGGGAGCACGGATCTGTGTTGAATGCCGAAGTGCACACTCACAGCCACCATCGCAGCAGGAATGGTAGTTATGTGACATATGACTTGCGAGCAGTTTGAGACCCGTGTTGCTGAGTTGAAGACGCAGATGGAGCATCTCACCGAGCCGCCCAAAGACTACACGAACTCTTCCGTTCCTTCCTCGAAGAGCCGCAAGCCCAATCACGCGACCGTTAACCGAAGTGCTCGTGTGCTACTTCCACCACGTCCTGCACGTGTTGGTATCAGCACCTCGCGGCCCTGTTTCGCGGGCTGTTCGGATTGACGCTGAGCCATGGCGCAGTTGCCAAGGTCATCACTCGGGTTGCGGGTGTTCCTTTGGTTCACACCCCGCCGACCCTGCCTACGCGCCCTACAACGGCGGTTCCAACCTAGGCTTCGTCAACGGCCATGTGAAGTGGGCTAGCTTCAACATCATCCCGGACCAGTGGGCGCTTTGGGGAGCATGGTAGCCCGCCTGTGTGACTGGGCGCTCGGCCCGCCCACCGGGCACATCACCTCCTGGGAGGGGGTCTCATGGATGCCTCCAGTCTTGCCTTCGCCGCCGCCCTCCCTCACTGAGGTATGACGTGGTAGTAGTCATCTCCGCAGCCGCGGGGCGGGTTGCTTCGGTGGTGCCATTTGGCATGGCCATCAAGGAAGGACACGTTGGCGCCATCGTTGTGCCTATGGCTCGTATACACAGCAAAGCCCTCCTGCCGCCCGTCGAAGAAGGCCGTGGTTTCCGCTGGATAGGGGATTTGTGACAGGGTGATGATGGTGCCAAGGGGCCCAAAGGGCGGCATATGTGCGAAGACCGCCTTGTTCCATGCGTAACTGTACCGTCCGAGGCCAGAGTAGGCCGACAAGTCTACCGAGCCTTGTGGATCGTTGGGGCATCGCGCTATCTGAGCGTTTCTGGTGTAGGGCTGTACAAGTTCGATGAGGGTCCACCAAGGACCGGCCGGCGACGCTGCGCCTATGGCCATGGGTAGGGTTTCGTCGTAGTCTCCAGCGTACATTAGCGCCGCCAACGCTAGCTGCTTGACATTGCTCGCGCAGCTTGCCTGGCGCGCCTTCTCGCGGGCGCGGGCAAAGACAGGGAAGAGCATCGCCGCCAGGAGGGCGATGATTGCGATAACTACGAGAAGCTCAATCAGAGTAAAGCCTTGCCTCACAAACACTGCCTCCAAAGACCACGTGCTCCACTATTGCTGCCACAATTGCGTCATCAACTCCAAAAGGCCGCCATTGGGCTCGTAGTGGCCCGAAGGACCCTTGACCCAGACTCCCATGCTCCCCGGGCCGGTCGTTTCGCGCCAGTTCCAGTAGGTCCAGTGCAGGTCTTTGCTGTTGAGTATCTCGGCGACGTCCTTGACCCACCGCGTGCCCGACTCTTCTGGCACGCTCTGGCTGCATCCGAACTCACCGCAGTACACCGGGACGCCATGCTTATCCCGGAACTCCACCGCCGGTTGAATCTGCCGCTCGACCCACTGGCGGTCAAGTATCTCCTTGCCGGCTTCCATCCACGCCACGCACGGGTAAGTGCGCCCTGTAGCACCTAGGGCCTTCACCCAACACCGCACTGTGTACGTGGCCTCTGACTGAACTTCGAAGGTGTTGTCGCACACCCAGGCATTGTAGGAATCGGTGCCCTTAATGCGCAGGGCCCCCGGCTGCTGGTGCCCTTCACGCTCGTCCCAGGTGAACTCGCCCGCTGTTTGCCTTTCCACGGACCACCCGTGCGAACGGAATGCGACGTCAAAGCTCAGGTTCCCGCTGAAGACCACGGGCTCCCCGTCGGCCAGTAGCTCCACATCGTCAAACCACGCCGTCCCGGCGTTGTTCGAGGATCGCAGCATCAGCTTGCCTACCGTCGCCCCGGCCGGTGGCGTGAAGGACTTCTCCAGAAGCCGCCAGTCGCTCTCGCCCTCCACACCCCAGTCTTCAGGCGAGTTGCCGATCCATCGCGCACCAATACGCACCTCGCCCGGGTAGCGGTAGTCGCCGCCGCGGTAATGTGTGATCTCGCCAGGTGCATAGAAGTGGAAGGTGTAGATGAGGCCCGGCCGTGGTAGCACGATGTTGTCGGTGAGGCCCGCCAGGCCGCTCCATTTCAGCCCCGTGACAACCACGGGCCGCCCGGGGTCCTCCTCGCGCAGCGCGTCGATCAGGCATAGGCACAGGTCGCGGTAGCTTGCGAGTGGGTAGTCTGCCGGGGGCGAGGGCTCGTTCATCAGCTCATAGGCCAGCAGGCGGTCGTGGTGACGGTACCGACGGGCGAGCCGGCGCCACATCGCTACCATCAGCTCTTGTGCGTCCTGGTCAGTCCACAGCTTATTCTTGCCGCCCTCGCACCATTGAGCTGTGTTGCACCCGCCGGGGGGAGCGTGGCAGTCAAGGATGAAGTGGAGCCCTGCCTCCTGGGCCCAGCGACACAGGGCGTCCAGCAGCGCAAGGCCCTCCCCGCCAAGGTTCTCGGAGCCCGGCGGATCGGTGATATTGGAGTAGAAGAAGGCGATACGCACCACGTTGGCCCCAAGGGAGCGCATTAGGCGCGCATCGCCCGGCTCCACGCAGCCCCACCAACCCCAGTTCGCTCCACGCAACGTAAGCGCTTGTCCCTCAGCATCCACAATATTCACGCCCTGGACGCTCAGGGGCGCTGAGACCGCGGCGCCTGCCAGAGCCAGGGTGACGGCAATACCAGTCAAGGGCGGAATCCCTCCTGCAGTCCAGACAGGGCGGCCACGGAGAACACACCCACCGCCGGGTTACGGGCCGAGACGCACCACCGACGGCGCTCTGGGCGCCCCGACGATCAGGTGTTGTCAACGAGCCACTGCAACGTCTCTTCGGCTTCCTTTTCGCTCGACGCCCAGCAGTCGTAAAATACCATGTTGGGTTTGAGTTCTCTGTGGTACACCTTGATCTCCTGAGTATTGCACGGCACCCACAGGCTAGTGCCCTTCGCTTGAATCTCGAGCAGCAGGTCCATCCACTCGATGAAGGGCTTGTTGCGCGCACCCGTGGTCCACTGGATGCAGTCCAGGCCTGGTATGGTGCACAGATCCTTCAGGTGCACCAGGCATTCCGGGCCGTCTAGGTGATACACACAGTGGCCCAGATACGCCGCCTCCTCTTCTAGCGCTGGCAGGGCCCAGCGCCGAAAGTGCTCAGGCCCGATGAGGGCCGCGAAGTCGCACTGAATCGTATTCGTTCTTACCGGGTGGTATGCCGGTACCCAGCCGCAGGTGCCGGTGGAGCCCATGTGCCCTGCCCTGTATAGCGCGTCGTAGATCGGCGCGTACAGGCGGCGCACGTCTGCCATTGCGCGGTCGATGATCTCAGGGATGTCGATAAGGTCCATGCACAGGCGCGCCCCGCCCCGCATCGCCAGCAGTGTGTCCATGTTGCTGTGTAGGTCCAGGTGCGAGACGATAGCCTTGCCTTCGAGAGCTTCGGCCAGTGCGGCGCAGAAGTCCAGCATCCTGCGCCACCAGTAGTTGTTCGGATCCAGCGTCAGCGGCAGGGCCGTCTCCCAGTCGTCGATACACGGAAGGACCCAGTTTGTCCCGACGTCCTCCTCCGGAAAGTGCAACTCTGCGCCGAGCCAGGCCGCCATTTGGTCTGGCCCGAAGCTGGGAGTGTAGTTCGGAATCGCGTCCCCGCCCCAGTAGATCGACGACAGGTGAGCGACGACCTGTTCGATGACGGGGCCGAAGTCCTCACGCGCCCCTGCCAGGTACCGCGGACCAGCCACCCATTCCACTCCCTCGCGTGGGGCACGCATCAGGCAACAGGGGCGGTCGATCAGATCCTGATGCCAGAAGGCCAGCCAGTGTTGCACCGCTTCCTCATAATCGGGCTTGAACTCAAGAGACGTGATGTGTCCGGACTCCGACATCGGGGCTCTATCCTCCTGGGCAGTAACCTCTCGACAAGTATAAACGAACCCCGGCGCCGACACAGCCACTTCGCCGCCGGCAAGGGCCTTAGCTTAGCTGTGCATTATGCTGCATCGATCCCATGGGCGCCAGCGGGGCGGACCTCGCACCTCTAGCTTCGCGCCGCGGCTTACTTAGCCACGTTTCCTCACTTTTTGTATCACTCAACCGAGGAACCTGGACAAGGGAGGCGCGTGAAGGATGGAAGAAGAATAATTGGGCACATCACTCGCTATCTCGCAACTGTGACACAAGGGTACTGCCCGTCAACGGTCAATGTACGCGCCAAGAGCGACCGTTTGGCAGGTTGCGTAATCAGGTAACATAATATGAAGGCGAATCGGGAACCTATCGGGAGATGGGCGCGATGAATCCAGACAAGACTCACAAGGACATAGTACACGATCAAGAGACTGCTGAGCTTCCCTGCTGCTCGGAAGAAATAGATGTTACAGAAAAACAGCCGGCCCACGAAGGGCCAGCGGACGGAAGCTGCGTGGTGTGTGAATATAAGAATCGTGCAAATGCGACGATCTCCTGCCACATGGGCTCCCACGCACCGACGGCTGCGGTACCCGAACAGGACCGCAGAGTGGTAGGACAGGATGTGCACAAGCACGAAGAAGCTACCTCCATGCACGCGAACCCTGACCACTCTGCTCACAACCGCCGGCACTCAGCCAGCCTTCCCGCCGAGTCAGACTCTGCCTGTTGCGGCCTTTCCTCGCCTGGGAACGGAGCGCAACTGGGGACGGCCTGCGAGTGTGGCCATGACGGATGGAAAGACCACAGCGGCCACGAGCCTCACGTCGCAGACCTGGTGAGACGACTCCTGGTCTCGGCCGTGCTTGCCGTCCCGATCCTGTTGAGCTCCGGGATGTTGGCCGACGCTTTCGGCCTACCTGGCCTGCGACTCCCGGGTGGTGAGTACACTGTTCTGGCCCTAGCTACGGTCATCTTCCTCTATGGTGGGCAGCCCTTCCTTACCGGCGCCTTCAGCGAGCTTCGCAGGCGTCGCCTGGGCATGATGACCCTGGTGGGCCTGGCGATAACAGTGGCTTACGGCTACAGCACTGCCGTGGCCTTGGGCCTCAGTGGCATGTCGCTTTTCCAGGAGCTTGCGCTGCTGGTCAACGTGATGCTTCTGGGCCAATGGATTGAGGGGCGGGCGCTTGTTGGCGCGTCCAGGGACCTGAACGCCCTAGTACGCCTCATGCCCGACGAGGCTCACCTGATAGGGTCCAATGGCTCGCTGACCGACGTGCCGGCCGCTGATCTGCTGCCGGGTGCCTGGGTGCTAGTCAGACCCGGCGAGAAGGTGCCCGTGGACGGCGTGGTCCGCGCAGGTGAATCCGAGGTCGACGAGGCCCTGCTGACAGGCGAAAGCGCTCCGGTCCACAAGGTGCCTGGCGATCCGGTGCTCGGTGGCACGGTTAACGGCGACGGCTCGCTGACGGTCGAAGCGCTCCACACCGGCGATGAAACCTACCTGGCACAGATCCTTAGCCTCGTTGAGCATGCCCAACAAAGCAAGTCGCGCAGCCAAGAGCTAGCGGACCGCGCGGCGTCTTGGCTGACTTTGATTGCCCTCACGGTGGGCCTGGGCAGCCTCGTGGTCTGGTTACTGCTCGGCCGCAGCCTCGAGTTCGCCCTGGCCCGCGCAATCACGGTCATGGTTATCACCTGCCCGTGCGCTTTGGGCCTAGCAATCCCCATGGTTGTCGCCTTCTCTACGTCCTTGGGCGCCTCTCGTGGCCTGCTGATACGCCGCAGGCAAGCCTTCGAGCTAGCGCGACGCATCAGCGTCGTGATCTTCGACAAGACTGGCACTCTCACCGAGGGTCGCCTGGGACTGGTAGACCAAGTGCTGCTGAGTGAGAGTGAAAGCCCTCGCGCCGTGCTGGCCCTGGCCGCCGCGGTTGAGCAGCATTCCTCGCATCCGGTGGCCCATGGCCTAGTGGAGGCCGCCCATGCCCAAGGCATAACGATCCCTGAGGCCACGGATTTCCGGGCTCTGCAGGGGCGCGGAGTAGAGGCGCGGGTCAACGGGAGTCTGGTTCAAGTCGTGAGCCCAAGTTACGCGGCCGAGCTCGGCCTGAGACTGCCCGAGGAAGGCCTGGTGGGTCTTGAGGGCCCGGGCCGTACAATCGTGGTACTGGTTGTCGATGGCAATCCCCTGGCCGCCTTTGCCCTCGCCGACGCTATCCGCCCCGAATCGCGCGAGGCTGTGGACAGACTACACGCCTTGGGTGTCGAGGTGTGGATGCTAACAGGTGACACAGAGGGAGCGGCCTCCTGGGTCGCCGGCCAGCTCGGCCTGGACAACTACTTCGCGGAGGTGCTGCCCGACGAGAAGGCGGCTTGTGTGGCCGAGATTCAGGCGAAGGGCCTGCGGGTAGCGATGGTGGGCGACGGCGTAAACGACGCCCCGGCTCTGGCGCAGGCGGATGTGGGTGTAGCCATCGGCGCGGGCACGGATGTGGCGATCGAGTCGGCGGATATTGTCCTCGTGCGTAACGACCCGCGGGCTGTGGTAGACCTTCTGGGCCTAGCGCGAGCAACCTACCGCAAGATGGTGGAAAATCTCGCTTGGGCCGCAGGCTACAACGTGGTGGCCGTGCCCTTGGCTGCCGGGGCCTTCGTTTGGGCCGGGCTGACGCTCACCCCAGCCTTGGGCGCAATCTTCATGGCTCTCAGCGACGTCATCGTGATCATCAATGCGCGGCTGCTGCGGATGCCCGGTGAGCGAGGCAAGCGACAGGAGGCATCGTCGATGGCCCATGAGGCGTCCCTCTGCCCCCACTGTCACGCGCATCAGGCGTAGCCGTTTGAGCCCAGGCCGGCGCCAGACTCTTCCTTGCTGCCGCACCCTTGGAACTGTAAGATTGGAACCTAGAAGGACCGGTCCGCGACTGGCAGGTGGTGGTACCTTTTCGTGATGAATGCAATGGTTGCTTCTCGAATAGGTCAGCCCCTTCTGCCTCAATCCTAACAACTGCGGAGGCTCCTGTCATGCGAAATCGCGTGGGCAGGCTTTTCCTGGTCGGGTTGGCTCTGACAGCTGTAATGGGCGCGAGAAGCGAGGCGGGTGTGACAAGGGCAGTACCAGCTGCGACGGCGGTCGTCCCGCGCACTGGGTCTCCCGTTGTGGGGCTTACGGTCTCTCAGCTTTGGCTAATCGAGCGCCTGCGGAGAGTAGCAGGTCTGGACTTCCACGGGCAGACCAGGCCGTCGTGGCTCCGCCTGACCTCACTGATAGTGCCGCCCGGCTTTCTCACTGACCTGACCCAGGTGTCCGGTGCCAGACCCACCGGTGACGTTCGCCCTCAGAACCTGCGCGGTCTTGTCGCGGTCTGCACTAAGCCCGGCGACCAGTGGCGGCCGAGGATCTGGGGCGAGAATGTGGTGTGGGTGGACTGGCGCAACGACTACACGACAGACGTCGACATCTATGCGTGGAGCCCTGAGGGGGGCGAGCGCGCCGTCTGCACCGCGCCCGGCTTTCAGAATGAACCGGTCATCTGGGACAACCGCATTGTGTGGACTGACGATCGCAATTTCGATGTTTCCTCCACCGATATTCACGCCTGGGACCCCGCCAACGGCGAGTACGTCATCTGCAACGCGCCCCTCTGGCAGCACTCACCCACCATCTATGAGGACAACATCGTCTGGAGCGATGAGCGCAACTTCGTGGACACGGGGGCGGACTTGTGGGGCTGGAACCCTGTGAGAGGGCAATACCCGGTTCACATCGCGCCGGGCTTTCAGGAGGCCCCAGCCCTTCACGGTGGCACGCTCGCTTGGACCGAGGAATACGGTCCGGCCGAACTCGAGTACGACATCTACGCATCTATCGGCGGGGGGCCAGCGC
Source organism: Armatimonadota bacterium (assembly GCA_029777735.1). GTDB lineage: Bacteria > Armatimonadota > Zipacnadia > Zipacnadales > FEN-943 > JAKORR01. Next base: position 14,306 of record JAKORR010000213.1, read on the forward strand.
AGGCTATTTGCACTGTGCTCGGCTGGCAATTGTCGCCAGCTGTCTACGAGCAGACGATCGTTTGGGAGGACTGGCGCAACGACGACGGCAACCGGTCCAACTCAGACATCTACGCCTGGGACCCAGTCAACGGCGAACGAGCTATCTGCACCGCGCCCGGGCATCAGGAGGCACCGGCCATCTATGGCGACATCATCGTCTGGGAAGACGATCGAAACGCCGAGGAGACCGGCCACGACATCTATGCCTGGGACCCCATCAACGGCGAGCGGGTTGTCTGCAATGCGCCAGGAGACCAGACGGTACCTGCGATTCACGGTACCAACATCGTTTGGTCCGACGCACGTAACTACAGCTACACTGGTCTGGACATCTACGGCTTCTTCGGTTGGGACGAGGCGAGCAAGGCGGATGTCAACGGCGACGGCAACACGGACGAGGCGGACCTACAGACTTTTATTGAGGCCTTCAAGAGGGCCCGTGGCGGGGACGTCGTCAACGAGCGCTGCGACATGAACGGTGACGACCGCCTGACGCAGGAGGACGCGAGGATCTTCCTGGAGGCCTGGCTGGCCGATCACGCCGTGTAGTAGCAAGCAGTCCCGCGGCGAATCTGGCGCCACGCATAGGGGGACCACACCCTCTGGGATCAGGGCTCCGGCTTGCCTTGCGTGGGGCCGTGTGATGCCGTCCTTTACTGCCCGGCGGCGAGGGTGACGATTGCGTCGCCGCAGTCGGAGCGCACGCGGCGGGCCTTTATCTGCCGTATCAGGTCGGCTACCGAGGCCACAGGCTCGGCGAAGTAGGTAAAGTACATCCCCACGTGCTCTGCGCGGTGACCATCGCTGCAGCACACCGGCAGCAGGCCCCGGGTCCGTGCGCACTCTAGGGCCTTGGCGGCCTCCTCGGGCTTGTGGTTCTTGCTATGGATCTCGAGGGCGTCCAGGTCCAGTTCATAGACGATGCGGTCGGAGTTGTAGCCCGCGCGCATGGAGTGCGCCCCGATGACAATGCCGCCTATCTCGTGGACATAGGGAATTAGTTCGCGCACGTCCCACGTGCCCTCCAGTCGGTGCGTCGGTCCGAAGACGAGGTAGTCACCCTGGCGGGTTCCGTCACGTGCATAGCAGGCAAGCTCCTCGCCGCCCAGAGCCGTGAGCTGGCCTTCGAGCCCGAGGCGGCGCACGACCTCCACCAGGTCCTCGTCCGTCCAGCGGTAGGCGTGCTCTGTAATGCAAACGGCATGAAGGCTGCGACGGTGCGCAGCCTGAAGAAGCTCCTCGATGGTCTGATGGCCACAGGTGGAGTAGTGGCTGGTGTGGGTATGCATGTCGACGGGATACATTGGCTGGTCCTCCAGTCTTCTCTTCGGCCCGGGCGCCGGGCGAAGACACCGCCCCCATGTTATTGCCCGTCCTGAGTGTCGTCAACTCGAGGACCCCCAACTCCGGCTGGAAACGCCTTCTCCCTGCGGCCGGGGCTGGCGGGCCAGCCAGCGGTCACGAGGAGGCCGCAGGCCCGCTCATACATCCTTGTCTCGCAGGCTGTCCTCGTAGTCCTTGCGCCCCTCGAGGTAATCGGGCAGCGGCACGTCCTACTAGCCGGAACCGGTGTTGGGCCGGTCGCGCGCGACAAGGACTTCAACGACGGCGGGGCCCTCTGCGGCCAGGGCGTCGCGAAGGGCCGGGCCCACCTCCTCGGCCCGCGAGATGCGACGGCTCCAGCAGCCGAACTTCAGCGGCGATCCGTGTCAGATCGAGGGAATACACCTCGTCGCCGCGCATGAAGTCCGACACAAAGGCGTGGACATCACCCAGTGCTGCCATCTGCAGATCGCGAATCGACATCCAGCCCTGGTTATTGGCCACGATATACACTATGGGGACACCATAACGCACCGCTGTGGATAGCTCTTGGACGTGTATGAGGAAATCGCCGTCACCCACTATGTCAACGACCGGCTGTTCGGGGCGAGCGAGCTTGGCGCCCAGGGCCGCTGGCAGCGTGAAGCCCATGGTGGAAAAGCCTCCGGTGGTGAGGCACGTACGCGGCTCGTAGAAGGGGAACTTCTGAAGAATTTGTGCCTGCGTACTGCCCGAGGAGTGGACGACAAGAGTGTTGCGCGGAAGAGCCACATGAGTCTCGTACAGCAGTGTGGATATCGTGACAGGCTCATGGCTATCATTGTGGTGCTGTGCTAAGAAGGCGTGCCACTCTGCCCGCAGACGGTGAATCTCGCCCGCATAGGCTCCTCCGATCCAGTCACGGTGTCCCAGATCCTCCAGGACCAAGGCCAGTGCCCCCAGAGCCGCTCGCGCGTCGGCGACGATGCCCACCTCCGTCGGGTAGTTCTTTCCTATCTCGTGCGGGTCGATGTCGATGTGGATTAGCCTGGTCGGCGGGAAGAAAAAGGCCACCCCTCGGCGGTAGGAGCAGGTGGTCTCGTCCGCAAAGCGACAACCGACCGCGAGTAGCACGTCGGCGGAGCGGGTCAGTTCAGACCACAGGTACTGCCCTTGGCATCCGTGCACCAGGCATAGAATGGGTGGTCCGCTGGGAAGGCGCTGAGGCCCATCATAGTGTTGACTACGGCAGCGCCGACGGCCTCGACGACCTGTCGTAGCTCCTCAAAGGCCTTGGCGCTGAGAACGCCTCCATCGACCAAGATGACGGGGCGTCGGGCGCCGTGCAGCAGTTCGGCGGCACGCTCGACAGCACCCATATCGGGCATCGCTGTATATTGGGGCCTGTGGGCGGCCAGGTCGGGGATCTCCACGTCTGCGGCCGAAGTCTGTACGTCCATGGGCAGCCCGATCGTCACGGGCCCTGGCCGCCCTGAGAGCAGCTGGTTGAAGGCCCGAGCTAGAATGCGCGGGAGCTGGCAGGCCTGTTGGGCTAGAAACAGCCGCTTGCTGAGTGGCTCGAGGGCACGCCAGTTCGCCGCATCCGCCCGGCGCTCAATCTCCTGCAGGACCCCGACGCCGGCCATGTGGATGTGGGGCTCGCCGGTAAGTACGAGACAGGCCGTCGAGTCCACGTAGGCCGTCGCCAGGCTTATTGCGGTGTTGAGCGCCCCCGGCCCGATGGATGTAAAGGCCGCCAGCGGCAGGCCAGACGCCCGGTAGTAGCCGTCGGCCAGATGGACCGCTGCGCTCTCGTGCATTACCTGCAGCACGCCGATACGGTCAGCCCGCTGTTGTAGAGCGTCCACAAACGAGAGGTTGCCGTGGCCTGGTACACCCACTGCATAGGGCACACCCGCCCCTACCAGACACTCAGCGATGATCTCGCCGCCGGTGAGCCACATTGCCACATACCTCCTCGTCAGTCTGCAGATTCCTGTGGCGTGCCAGCCTTCCTGCCCCACGTGAGTCACCTTGCGAGTCGGGACCTTGCCCAGGCCGGCCAGATTCGCTACGCTCCCATCAGGGAAACATGAGATATGCTGCCATTTTCACCTCTGGAGAGCTCCGAGGGAACCTGCGCCTGGGCGCTTTACCGCGCTGCCGGGTTCACTGACAGGCACTTCGCCAGCCCGCTCGTGGGCGTCATCAAATCCTACTCCTCGGCTACACCGGGCCATGCCCACCTGCGCAAAGTGGCTCACCTGGCCTGCGGCTCGCTCGACGCCGCCGGTGCTAGGGCTGTCGAGTTCAACGTTCCCACCTCCTGCGACAGCCTCGCTCAGGGCGACAGCAAGCATTACGTCCTCCCGATGCGTGACGTGATCGCCGCTGGGGCCAAGCTGGTCCTCAAGGCGCATGGCTGCAGGACAGCGGTCATGATCTGTTCCTGCGACAAGATAATTCCCGGTCTCCTGATGCCCATCTTTCCCTTCGCTGACACGGAAGAAGCGCTGAGGCTGGCGAACGACACTATCTACGGCCTGGCGTCCTATATGTTCCCCCGGGACCTGAATCGCGCGCTCGAGGTGACCGAGGAGCTTGAGTTCGGCATCGTGGGCCTCAACGATATGGTGCCTGTGACAGCCGAGGCCCCCTTCGGAGGCATCAATCAGTCTAGGCAAGGTCGCGAAGGTGGGGCCGAGGGCCTCGAAGAGTACCTCGAGACAAAATACGTGTCGGTTGGGCTTGGCTAGATCGGGGCAGCTTCGCAGTGCACTGGAAGTGGTCCGGCCACAGTTGCCGGAGGCCCCGTACCGATTTGCGGACACCTTGGCGTGTGGAAGGCCTTCAGCAGGGCTGAAACCGCAGCACAGGGATTGTACTATGGACGGCAGAGAGATAGCACTGGCCACCCTCGGCCGCG